>JAUWYG010000005.1 GCA_030615945.1 Candidatus Bipolaricaulota bacterium
TGGGCTTAGGCGTTGCAAGGCGGAAACGCTCCAGTTTTCTCCGCTCTATAAACGGTCGATGATCGCCAGGAGAAGCCTCCACATCTCCTCTCCCACCCGGCGGGTGGTCTCGATCACTTCCTGGTGAGAGAGGCGCGCTTCGGGGTCCACCCCGGCGGCGAGGTTGGTGGCACAGGAGATCCCCAGCACCTCGAGCCCAGCGTGAACGGCAACGATCACCTCAGGGACGGTTGACATCCCTACAAGATCCGCCCCCAGGGCACGAAAGGCGCTGATCTCAGCCGGGGTCTCATAAGAGGGGCCGCGCGTCGCCAGGTAGACCCCCTCCTTGAGATCGATTCCCTCCTCGGTGGCGGCCTTTTTGGCAAGCGTGCGCAGCCGCGCACTGTAGGCGGCGGACATGTCAGGGAAGCGGGGCCCGAACCGCTCCAGGTTAGGACCGCTAAGCGGATTTTCTCCCGGCATGTTGATATGATCACGGATCAAAACAAGGTCACCGGCAGCTAGATCGTGGTTGATCGCACCGGAGGCATTGGTGACGATAAGCACCTTTATTCCAAGAAGGGCAAACAAGCGGGTAGCGAAGGTCACCTCGTCAAGGGAGTAACCCTCGTAGGTATGGATGCGACCACACTGGACGAGAACGGGCTTGCTGTGAACCTCTCCCGCCCAGAACTCCCCAGCGTGCCCGGCCACCGTGGGAAGCGGAAACCCGGGGATCTCTTCCCAAGGAATGCGCACTCCCTCACCGAAGGAGCCAACCGCCCCGGAAAGGCCCGAGCCAAGGACGAGGGCGATCATTGGACACTCAGGGAGCCTCGCTTTAAGCGCAGAGGCCCCTCTCTCCAGTTTCTCCAGTCTGCTATCGCTCATTTCTCCTCCTTAAGATCGATTTAGCGATTGAGTGACTTAATGATTGAGTGACTTAATGGTTGAGTGATTTAACTGTTTTTACCTTAATCTCCCGATCATTCAATCTTCCATTCACCCGATGATCCGATCACTCAATCATTCAATTGTTCAATCACTCAATCTATCAATCATCCTACCCGAGCGCGAGCGCGTCCATTGCTTCTTCGATTGTCTCGACGGGGATGACCTCGATCTTTGCCCGTGAGGAGAGTTTGACCTTCGCAGGGACGATTATCCGTTCATACCCAAGTTTCCCAGTCTCAGTTATCCGTTCGCGTAGCTTTTTCACCCCGCGGACCTCGCCTGAGAGGCCAACCTCACCCACGAGGACGGTTTGAGCAGGAAGCGGGCGATCGCGCAGGCTGGATACAATCGCGGCGATCACCCCCAGATCGACTGCCCGCTCGCGTGTTTCCAGCCCACCGGCAAGGCTCAAATAGACATCGGCTCCACCGGTGTGAATCCCCAGCCTCCGCTCGATCACAGCGAGCAGCAGAAGGACGCGATTGTAATCTAGCCCGCTGCACCGGCGTTGAGGAACTCCATAGCCGCCAGTAGGGGAGACGAGGGCTTGCAGCTCGACCAAAATGGGCCGTGTTCCCTCGACGATTGGTACAACGACCGTTCCGGCGCGAGGCTCCACCGTATGCTCCTCAAGGAAGAAACGCGATGGGTTAGTGATCTCCTTCAACCCGCTTGCCAGCATCTGAAAGACGGCGACCTCATTCGTCGCCCCAAAACGGTTCTTCACCGAGCGCATGATCCGTACGTCTTCTCCCCGGCTCCCTTCGAGGTAGATTGCCACGTCGACCAGGTGCTCGATCGTTTTTGGGCCCGCAAAGGAACCACCTTTTGTGATGTGCCCCACAAGGAAGGTCACCATCTTCCGTGCCTTAGTCAGCCGAATCAGCTCAACACTTGTCTCGCGCAATTGTCGCAGGCTCCCCGGCTCACCAGGGGCATTATCAGAGAGGGTTGTCTGGATCGAGTCGACGATCAGTGCGCAGGGATCGATCCGCTCCACCGCTTCCACAATACGAACGAGGGACTGCTCAGAGAGCACATACAGGTGGTCGTTTTCTACACCGAGTCGGCTCGCCCGCAGCTTGATCTGCGCCGCTGACTCCTCCCCGGAGACGTAAAGGACGTTTCCATACCGCTCGGCCAGGGATTGGGACAATTGTAGAAGGAGGGTCGACTTCCCAATACCCGGCTCGCCGCCGAACAGGACCACGCCACCAGGGATCAGCCCACCCCCCAACAGGCGGTCAATCTCCCCGATCCCACAGGTCAAGCGCTTTACCTCTGTGAGATCTATCGCACTGATCGGCTTAAGATCATCGCCGATCCAGGAGGAGACGGTAACTTCCTTCGCTTCTTTTTCCTCCTCCAGAAACGTGTCCCACTCGCCGCAATTCGGACAGCGACCGAGCCACTTTATCGACTGATAGCCACAGTGGCCACAGCGGAAGGGCACCTCAATCGCCTCTGTTAAACTGTATCTCCTCTCCGTCAGCCGAGGCGACGACGGTGGAACCGTGCTCGAAGGTCCCTTGCAGGATAAGCTCAGAGATCGGGTTCTCAATTAGTCGCTCAATAGTGCGGCGCATAGGACGAGCCCCATACTTGGGGTCGTACCCCTTCTCGATCAGGAGCTCGCTTGCCGACTCGTCCAGGGTAAAAGTGATTGCATGCTCCTCGCGCAGACGCCCTTTGAGCTCACCGAGCATCAATTCCGCAACCTCCCGCACCTGCTCCCGGGAGAGCTGATGGAAAACAATGACGTCGTCGAGACGATTCAGAAACTCTGGCCGGAAAACCTTGCGCACCTGCCCCATCACTCGACCCTTCATCTCCTGATAGGACTCCTCAGAATCAACCTCCTGGTCGCTGAATCCAAGGGGGCCGCGATCGGTGATCAACTCGCTCCCCACATTGGAGGTCATGATGAGGACGCTGTTGCAGAAGTCAACGCGTCTTCCTTGCGAATCGGTGAGGATGCCGTCCTCCATCATCTGCAACAGGATGTTGAACACATCGCGGTGTGCCTTCTCAATCTCATCGAACAGAATCACTGAATAGGGACGGCGCCTGACCTTTTCGGTCAGTTCACCGGCCTCGTCGTAGCCGACATAACCTGGAGGAGCACCGGTGAGGCGTGAGACAGAGAAGCGCTCCATGTACTCGGACATGTCAACGCGGATCAGCGCGTCCTCATCACCGAACAGGAACTCGGCCAGGGTCTTGGAAAGCTCGGTCTTCCCCACCCCAGTTGGGCCGAGGAACATGAACACTCCCACTGGACGCCGCGGGTTTTTCACCCCAGCGTAGGCGCGGCGGATCGAGCGAGAAACCGCCTTCACTGCATCAGCCTGGCCGATCAAACGCCCATGGATCTTCTCTTCCATGTTCACCAGTCGGGCCGTCTCTTCCTCCTGGACGTGCCCAATGGGGACACCGGTCCACATGGAGACCACCCGTGCGATATCTTTCCCAGTCGCCTGCAGATCACTCGCCTTAGAGGAGCTATCGCTCAATTGTTCGATCTCGTGGGCCAATTCCTCCTTGCGATCGCGCAGCCGCGCCGCGGCCTCGTACTCCTGTGCAGTGACCGCTTGGCGTTCCTGCTCGTCAAGACCATCCATCTGCGCCATCAACTCACGGAGATCATCCGGGAGAAGGGAGCTCTGGAGCTTGATCCTGGCCGCAGTTTCGTCGATCAGGTCAATCGCCTTGTCCGGGAGGAACTGGTCGGTGACGTAACGATCAGAGAGGCGAGCGGCTTGGCAAAGGGCATCGTCGGTGATCTTAACTCCGTGGTGCTTCTCATAGTGAGGGCGGAGGCCCTTCAGGATCTTGACCGTTTCTTCTACTGACGGCTCCTCAACCAGAATCGTCTTGAAACGGCGTTTCAACGCGGGGTCCTTCTCAACCGACTTGCGGTACGCATCCAGGGTGGCAGTCCCGATACACTGGATGGCGCCTGAAGCGAGCGGAGGTTTCAAGATCGAAGAGGCGTCGATCGCTCCCTCGGCACCGCCAGCGCCGACAACCGTCTGTAGTTCGTCGATAAACAGAATAATGTTCTCTGACCCCATCACTTGGTTGATCAGGTTCTTCAACCGCTGCTCAAACTCCCCTCGGTACTTTGTCCCGGCGACGATTGAGGCCATGTCCAGTTCGACGATCTCCTTAAAACGCAATAGAGATGGCACATCCCCACTTGCAATCCGCTGTGCCAACCCTTCGATGATGGCAGTCTTCCCCACGCCGGACTCGCCGATAAGCGCGGGGTTGTTCTTCCTCCGGCGAGTGAGAGTCTGAATGACCCGCTCCATCTCCTCTTCCCGACCGATCACCGGGTCGAGCCGGCCAGCCTCGGCTTCCTCGATCAGGTTGCGGCCAAACTCGGAGAGATCCACCTTTGACGGCTGACGGCGGGAGGAACGAACTGCCATACCAATCCCCGCTGAAGGGAGGAAGTAGGCTCGTGTCTTGGTGAGGTCAATCCCTAAGTGAAGGAGGATTGCCGCACCGGTCCCTTCCCCATCGCGCAGCATCCCCATCAGTAGGTGCTCAGGCCGGATCGTATTCAGCCCGGCACGGCGCGCCTCCTCAAAGCTGATCTTCATCACGTGCTTCAGTCGCGGAGTGGGCTCAAGGTCATCGGCAGAGAGCTTCACCTCCCCACGCCCCTTCTCCCCTTCCAATAGGGACGCGACCTTGGGGTAGGTCGCCCCATGCGTGGTGAGAAAGCGATGAACGTCACTCCCCTTCATCCTTAAGAAAGCGAGCAAGAGATGTTCGGTCCCTACATAGCTGTGCCGCCACTCCTCGGCCTCTTCCTGAGAGATCGCAATGATCTCCATCGACTCGCGTGAGAACCGATCGTACATCGTCGCCTCCTGGGGCAAAATCTACGCCCTATGAATTATTGAGTGTACCCGTATTTCTCTCTATGGCAACCTGTCGGTCACGGCGGTTGAAACAGGTCATGACCGCATTGATGTCCGAAGACCGAAAGGCCTCGATCACATCTACCGCCCTCTTTAGGAGCGGGAACAGCTTTTCCCACTCCCGGGGTGCAAATCGGTCAAGGACGTAGCTCACCGCACTGCTCTCTCGGTGCTCAGCGCCAATACCGATCCGCAGCCGCGGAATCTTCTCCCCCCCGACCGCGGAAAGGACGGAGAGCATCCCCTTATGCGTTCCTGCACCTCCACCAGAAAGGATCCTCATCCTTCCGAGCGGGAAGTCAAGGTCATCGTAGACGACCAACGCGTTGTCAACAGGGATCTTGTAACTCTCTAGGACCGCCTTGACCGCCTCCCCGCTTGCGTTCATGCAGGTCATCGGCTTGACAAGGAAGAGATCCTCCGTGCGGTAGATAAGAGAGGAACAGGTGATACGTCCCTTCTCTTTGAGTCGGTGTACCTTTCGATATAGATCGATCACCTGAAAGCCAACGTTGTGGCGCGTAAGCGCGTATTTCAGTCCGGGATTCCCCAACCCAAAGACGGCCTTCAATCAATCCTCTTTAGATGATTCGGCTCCCGTCTCTTCGGCAGTGGTCTCCTCGCCGACCGGTCCCTCCTCCGCTGCGGCTTCTTCCTCAACTGCCTCTAGCTCCTCCTCCGCAGCTACAGGAACCTCCTCGGCACGACGCGGCGCAACGATCGTCACCAGAGCCCTCTCTGGTGCAAGGAGCGGTTCAACCTCACCGAAGTCAAGATCGCGTACCCTGATCGCCTCCCCCTGTCCAAGGTCGCCTATATCAATGGTGATAAGGGCAGGGATATCCTTGGGTAAGCCATGCACCCGGACAGTACGAAATAGAACGTTCAATACCCCACCCCCCTTCACCCCTGGGGACTCGCCCACAATCTTAATTGGGATGTGCAATTTGAGCGGATGACCGCTATCGGGGTGGTAAAAGTCCACATGAATCGGCTCATCAGTGATCGCATCGTATTGAATCGCCTTGATAAATACATCCAGCTTCTTCGCTTTCTTGCCGTCTTTGATTGAAAGATCAATGCGCGAGCTGCGCGTAATCTTGGCAAAGAGAGATCGAAGGTTCTTACGATCTATGACGATTGGTGTGCTGTTGACAGTCGGTCCGTAGATCACCGCAGGGACTAACCCCTCCCTACGGAGAGCGTTCGCTTTCCCTGAAGTCCGCGACCGTGCTTTTAACGTCGTCATTTTAACTCCTAATTTAGTAGTGCGGGAAGAGGCGACTCACCGATTTGTTTTCGAAAATCCACCGCACCGTCTTTGCCAGGTGCTCTCCGATAGAGATATAGTTAACAATCTCGCTCTTCGCCGCTTGTTCGTGCGAAATAGTATTTGTTACGACGACCTTTTTCAAGAGTGAATTTCCTAGGGCGCTAAGGGCGTCGCCAGAGAAAACTCCATGGGTGCAGTAGGCGTTGACCTCGGTCGCATTATGCTCAAACAGGGTCTGTGCCGCCCGGATTAAGGTCGCTCCGGAAGCGATGATGTCATCAACAAGAATGGCACGTTTACCTTCCACATCACCGATGACGTTTATCACCTTGATATCCGTTCCCTCCGGTGCTCGACGCTTCTCCAGGACCGCGAGAGGAAGATTGAGCTGCTCGGCGAGCATACGAGCGCGGGCCGTGCCACCGACGTCGGGGGAGACGATGACCGTCTCATCGGAACCCGTGATCGTCTCATGAAAGTAGCGAGCAAAAATCTGATGAGAGAGGAGGTTGTCAACCGGGATATTGAAGAACCCTTGGATCTGTCCAGCGTGCAAGTCCATGGTGAGGACGCGGTCTGCCCCGGCGGTCTCGATCAGGTTAGCAACGAGGCGAGCCGAGATTGGGACGCGCCCCGTGTCTTTCCGATCCTGGCGCGCGTAACCATAGTAGGGGATGACCGCGATAACCCTACGTGCTGAGGCACGTCGCAGGGCATCTATGATGAGCAGAAGTTCCATCAAGTGGTCGTTGACCGGTGGACAGGTCGGTTGAATAACAAACACATCGGCCCCGCGAACCGTCTCGCGGATCCGCACTCGAATCTCTCCATCGCTGAACCGCTCGACAGCGGTATCGCACAGGTTGATCCCTAAGGACGAGGAGATCTCCTGTGCCAGTGCCTTGTTGGCGTTTCCAGTGATCAGTTTGAGCTCCCTGCCGATCATTTTTCCTTCTCCTTCTTGTGCTGTTTATTCACCTGACGAGCGCGCCCCAGGGCGAGGGCTCCTGGTGGAACGTCCTGTGTGATGACCGAACCAGCGCCGACAATCGCCCCCTCACCGATCGTGATCGGAGCCACAAGTGAGGTGTTACTCCCAATGAACGCCCGATCACCGATCGTCGTGTGGTGCTTCCTCTCTCCGTCGTAGTTGCAGGTAATCGTCCCCGCACCGATGTTCACTCCCTCACCCACCTCAGCATCACCGATGTAGGCGTGATGCCCGACCTTTGCCCCGCGCTTCACCCGCGCGGCTTTCACCTCTACGAAGTTGCCAATCCGCGCATCCGGCCCCACGTCCGCCCCGGGACGCAGGTGAGCGTACGGACCGACTGTGGTACCCGCTCGAATCCGTGCCCTCTCAATGACGGAGTACCAGACGCGACATCCCTCTTCCACACTCGAGTTATCGATCCATGTATCCGGGCCGAGCGTGCAATTCTCACCGACCGTCGAATCCCCACGCAAATGGGTTCCGGGAAGGATGATTGTATCGGCACCGACTGTTACCCCGCTCTCGATATAAGTCCGCGCCGGATCGACGATTGTCACCCCCGCGGCCATCAACTCCTCTACTTTCTGAAGGCGCATCAGTCTATCGGCCACGGCTAACTCGGCACGAGAGTTGATCCCCATAACCCTCTGCGAATCCTCCACCTCAACAGCGAGGACATGTCTCCCTGCCACCCGGTAGCGGTCAACCAAGTCGGTTAGATAGTACTCCCCCTGCACATTTGTGGTATTTAGAGAGGCGAGCGATTCCCATAAGAAATCATCATTTTGCACGCAGTAAATCCCAGTATTAACCTCGTGGATCTCAAGCTCTTCCGGGGTCGCGTCGCATGCCTCCACGATCTTGATTGGCCGTTTGTTCCCATCGCGAAGCAGGCGGCCATAGGCTTCCGGCTCTTCAAGGACCATGGTCAGGACGCTGAGTTCCGCCTCATGCGCAACATGACGGGTGAGAAGGCCTTGAAGAACCGCGGTAGAGAGTAAAGGAAGGTCACCAGGAACGATTAAGATCGTCTCGCCGTGGGCCCGTCCCTTCGCTTGCAGAACGGCATGACCGGTACCGAGCTGCTCTTTTTGCTCGACAAACTCAACGAGTTCGCCACCCAGCTCAGCCCACGCCTCGTTAGCGCAGTTGCTAACCACAATAAGGATCTGGTCAGGGGTAATCCCTTTAACGGCCCGAAGGGCATAGCTTAAGATTGGCCGGCCACAGACACGGTGAAGCACCTTAGCCCGCCTCGATCTTATGCGGCTCCCCTTACCGGCTGCCAAGATAATTGTAGTCAAACCATATGCCATCAAGCACCCGCAAGAATGATACGCTAGAAGTGGGAAATTGGTCAACCCAATACTGGTTGCGAGGGCAAGACTCACATCGGTATACTTCGCAAGAAAACTTCTAAATGAGGAGGTGGACGATGGCGACTAGGATCTTCTCCGGGATTCAACCGACCGGAACGTTACACATCGGAAACTACTTTGGGGCGATCCGGAATTGGGCCGCGCTACAGGCTGATCATGACTGCGTCTACTGCATCGTTGACTATCACGCAATCACGATCGATATCGACTCGAAGGCACTGCGCGCCGCGTCGCGCGCGATGGCGCTTGACTTAATAGCCTGCGGCATCGACCCTAAAAGGTCGATACTGTTTATCCAATCGTCAGTTCCCGAGCACACTGAGCTTGCCTGGATCCTTGGCTGCATCACCTCCTACGGCGATCTAGCGCGGATGACCCAGTTCAAGGAGAAATCCGCGGGGAGAAAGTTCATCTCGGCGGGGCTGTTCAGCTATCCGATCCTACAGGCGGCGGATATCCTCCTCTACAAAGCGCAGGGGGTTCCTGTGGGCGAGGATCAGGTCCAGCACCTCGAGCTTTCCCGGCGGATCGCACGGCGGTTCAACGCTCGCTTCGGCGAGTTCTTCCCTGAACCCGAGCCGATCGTGGGGAGAGGGGCGCGGGTCATGTCGCTGGCCGATCCGACACAAAAGATGAGCGCAAGCGCGGGTGAGGCAAACACCATCGGAGTGATGGAAGAGGAACCTTCAATCCACAAGAAGGTCCGCTCTGCTGTTACCGACACCGGCCTTGTTGCCGGTGAGGAAATGTCGCCTGGCGTCGCCAATCTGTTTGAGATCCTCGAACTAGCTACTGAACTATCGGGCGATTCGGCGATCGTTGAGGAACTGCGCGCCGACTTCAAGGCGGGAAAGCTCATGTACTCCCGCTTAAAAGAGGTCGTCTTTGATAGCCTTATGGGTGTGCTTCGCCCGATAAGGCAGCGCCGTACCGAACTCGAAGCCTCAGGAAAGGTGGAGGAGATCCTCGCTGAGGGAACGAAGAAGGCACGTGCGATTGCGCGCGAGAACATCGCCCGCGTGCGTGAGATGGTAGGACTTTAGCCATCAGCCGTCAGCGATCAGCTTTCGTAGTGTCGCACTTTGTGTGCGACATCCGTTCGGCGGACACAGGTTCCGCTCAACGTCGGGGATAAACCCCGACGCTACAGCAAACAGCGCGCTTCGTTGGATTTCCCGGTTCTTCGTAGCGTTGCACCTTGTGTGCAATGCCAAACAGAAGAAACCCGACGTGACTCACCGTACCCCACCCTCGGTGAAGTTCCCTTTTATTCCCTCCCAGAGTGCACGAAGCTCCCTCTCGGGTAGGGCAGTCTTCTGGTTCCACGCCGGATCAACGAGGTCCTTGTCCGGCGGGACGACGAACTGCTGCAAGTAGTATCGCTTCGCGCCGGCTATGAGCGAAACAGCCTCTTTGATATCCTTTGCAGTTATCGTTGGAGCGGTGGTAGTGCGAAACTCATAGTCCGGCGCCCGCTCGATGATGAGCCGGATCGATCGGGTGATCGCGGCCATGTCAACATGAACTCCGGCCATCTCGTCGTATCGTGCCGCAGGACCTTTGAGGTCCATCGCTATATAGTCGAGGAGGTGTGCATCGAGTAACTCCTCGAGGACCTCGGGCCAAGACCCGTTGGTATCGAGCTTGACGAGGAGACCTAACCCCTTGACTTTCTCGATGAATCGAAAAAGACCAGGCTGAACCGTTGGCTCGCCTCCTGTTATGACAAGGCCGTCGAGGAACCCACGCCTCTCGCGTAGGAAGTAGAGGACCTCGTTCTCAGGAATGAGCTTTAGTTTTTTAATCTTCTCTGGGAGGACAAGTTCACAGTTGTGACAGAACGGGCAGCGGAAGTTACACCCCGTGGTGAAACCCAGCGCTGCGACCTTTCCCGGGTAATCAATAAGCGTAGTTGAAAGTAAATAGGCAATGTCCATCATCGGTAGTAGCGTCGGAGCTTGCCTGCCTGTCGCGTCCGCAAGGCAGACAGGTCTCCGACGTTGACCGGGTTTTGCCCTCAACGTTTCGCCGAAACCCGTGTCCGCCGCAGGGTCCGTCGGACATGAAGTCCGACGCTACGTCCGGTGGTCGTCGCACACAGGTTGCGACGCTACAGATGCGCGACCGGTTCCTGGTCGTAGGCCTTGCGGTCGGCAAACTCGGCCCGCTTTCCGTCATTCCACTGCTCGACTGGCCGAAGATATCCAACGATGCGCGAGTAGACCTCAGCAGGCGTCTTGCACGTCGGGCAGCTCTTTTGCTCCCCCGCCAGATACCCGTGCTCGGGGCAGATCGAAAAGGTCGGGGTGAGCGTGTAGTAAGGCAGATGGAAGGTCTCGGCGATCTTGCGCACCAGTCGCTTGGTCGCCTCCGGGCTTGGCATCCGCTCCCCGAGAAAGGCATGGAAGACCGTCCCACCGGTGTAGCAAGTCTGCAGGGGGTCTTGAAGCTCGAGGGCCGCGAACAGATCCTTGGCTAGACCAACAGGGAGGTGAGTGGAATTCGTGTAGTAGGGGGTCTCCCCGCCGTAGTGCTCCCGGTTGTAGATGCGGATGTCCGGGTAACGTTCCAGATCCTTCTTGGCCAAGCGGTAGCTCGCTCCCTCAGCCGGAGTGGCCTCCAAATTGAAGATCGATCCTGTCTCTTCCTGGAATGCGCCCAGCCGCGAACGCATGAAATCGAGCGTCTTCAGCGCGAACGCATGCCCCTCCTCCTCAGCGATCGAGATCCCGTATAGGTTCAAAAGGGCCTCGTTCATCCCGATCAGCCCGATGGTGGAGAAGTGGTTCTTCCAGTAACCTCCCTCGCTCTTCTTGATCCGCTGAAGGTAGAACTTCGAGTAGGGGTAGAGCCCCTTCTCAGTAAGGGTCTCTAGAGTTTTTCGCTTGATGATCAATGACTCTTTGGCGAGCTCCATTAGATTTCCCAACTGGTCGAAAAACTCCGCCTCGTCCTTTGCCAGGTAGCCGAGCCGCGGCATGTTGATCGTCACCACACCGATCGATCCGGTGAGGGGATTTGCCCCAAACAGACCGCCACCGCGCTTGCGAAGCTCGCGGTTGTCAATACGCAGCCGGCAACACATGCTGCGTGCGTCCTCCGGCTTCATGTCGCTCCCGATGAAGTTCGAGAAGTAGGGGATCCCGTACTTGGCCGTCATCTCCCATACCGGCCTTAAATTCTCGTTGTCCCAATCGAACTCCTCGGTGATGTTGTAGGTAGGGATGGGGAAGGTGAACGGCCGCTCGTGCATATCTCCATCGAGCATCACCTCGGCGAAGGCGCGGTTGAAGAGATCCATCTCGCGTTGATAGTCCCCGTAGACCGTGTCTTGAAGTTTTCCGCCGATGATCACTGGCTCGCCACGCATATAGCGGGGGACTTCTAAGTCAAGGGTTACATTGGTAAATGGGGTGTTGCCCGTTATGAATACCTTACCGTTCCTGCGGGCGATGACCGTCTCGTTATCGGTATTGGGGCACCAGATGACGCCCTCGTACTCGACCTCCTCGACCCTGTTGATGTAGGTGTCTTTGTGCCGGATGAGCCGGATGATGTACTTGTCCTTCTTCGACAGGGTATTGTCTGGTTTGCGGACGTGAACGGTGACCCCATACCCGGCGTTCACGGCCACCTGCAGCAGACCGTCCCTTATAGCCTCCGAGGTGGTGACGATCTTGCAGCTATCGTAGCCGTCGCCCCTGACGTAGGTCTCCAAGAAGAGCCTCGACGACTCCGTATCGAGGCCGAGGATGGCGTCGGGGATAAACTTGATACCCCTCTCCTTGTCGGAGTTGAAGTACCCCAGGATCTTCCTGGTGCTATCGGCGTTGAACCTGAGGACGTTGCACGCCTTGCCTAGCCCCTCCTGGGTTCTCTCCGTATACTCCAGACCCAGGCTGTGGCAGATGGAGAGGATCTCCTCGTACTCGTCTGGGCTCTTCGTCCTGGATTGGTAGATGCTGATCCTGCCGTTACCCCTGCCGCTTGCGTCAAGGGTTCCCTCGGCGATAACCCAGGCAATCAGCCTGATCACGTCCTCGTCGACGGAGGCGTCTCCCCTGACGTTTCCGTCGCTTCCGACGGGCACGATGAAGGGCGACTTCAGCTTCACCACGTCCTCTATCGTCTCCAAGACGTACTCGTCGGAATAGAATTTCCTCCTGACCACCCTGTGCTCGGGCGAGATGAGCTGGTCGCTGATCCTGTTCTTCAGGTTGTACATCTTGCCGCTGTACTCCCTAGCGAAGAGGCGCTTCACGGGCAAGTACTCGATATAGCCTTTCTCGATGTTAAAGGTGGCGATTGAGTCCCCCTCCCGGACCTCGTCATGCCTCTTCCAGCCGTCAGATCCAAGGATCTCGGTATCCTGCGACATGCACTGGAACCCCACCCGCGTGGGGACGTTCATGTTGTACACGAACTCCTGCAGGTGCTGTTTCACATCCTTGTAGGAGAGGTGATCAGCACGAATGAACGGAGCAAGATAGGTGTCGAGGTTGGAGAAGGCCTGTGCCCCTGCCGACTCACCCTGTAGGGTGTACATGAAATTCACTATCTGTAGTAAAGCAACCCGGAAGTGTTTAGCAGGTCGTGCCTCGATCTTCCCCCGCACGCCGCGAAAACCGCGTAGCAGCAAATCATGTAGGTCCCAGCCAACGCAGTTGTGATTCCACATTCCATTTACGATGAGTGTTCCGCTTTCTGTGGTTATATCATAGATAACGTCATCTGGAATTTCTACAGGAATATTATTAACCACCTTATGCCACTCATCATGATCTTCATCATGCCAGGCCTTAGTAGACAGTCCAGCAGATCGGTACTTTTCAGAGGGTAAATCTTCTTCTATTTTTCTGAACGATACCCCGTAGAGTGGGTATCTCTGAATTATCTTCTTCCCCCGATATACATGTTCTGTTTCCTGCCCCTCAATAGCTCGATCGCGAGGAGTGAATCCAAGAAGGTCCATGACTACTGCCAGCTGCTCTAAGAGTGTTCTGGCAGCAACGCGTACCGAGAGGGTTGTTCCCGAACTCTCAATGTTTCCGTCTCCATCGATCAGCCCGGCAATGACCCCCTTAACAAAAGGTTTAGTGTAATGCAAGAGTTCTATCGGAAGGCTCTTATGGCGAGCACCTGGATTGATCTTGAACACCTGTTCAAACAGGAACCGAAGGAATGGATTCTTGACCCGCAGCTCGTATCTCTCACCCTTACGAATAAGGCACCCAGAGATTCCGTTGTCCAAGAGCCCCTTGTTAGCTTGAAGCAAAGACGCTTTATCCTTTTGTGTTAATGATATTCTTTGTGAGCTATTTTTGTCGTAAGAGATGAAGCCTTCGGCTAAGGCGAAGCCGAGAAAATAGCCGAAACCCTCTGTAAGGCGAACGTGGCGAGGCGCAGTAAAAGATTGAGTGTGGATTATCCCGTCAAACCGCGCACCTTCATCGAGATCCTCCAAGGGAACGCCGTCGTAAAAGAGTGCGTCACCCCCCCAGTCGTGCTTCCGAAAAAGCTCCAAGAAGTCCAAAGTCTCAACGGAGAAGAGCTCCTCTTGCTCAAAGAGATGTTCTAAATCCACCGTAAAAAGAGAATCGTCTCCGTTGACCTCTTGCGCTTCTTTTTCTTTATCTTGAGTGATCATCGGGTGGTTATCAGTTACAATTACGCTTCGGCCTCCACGATTCTTAATGAACCGCATCGGCCGGTGCTTCTTTTTCTGAGTAACTTGCACCACTCTGGTCCATCCGTCCTTGTCGAGGACATATACGTCGTCACTAGGATATTTCGCGCATGCACCATCTGCTTTGTTGAGAGGAATTGCTTCTCCTGGCAACTCATTAAAGAGCCGCTCAAAGGATAGAAGCTTTATTCGCTCGTTTACCCTTGTTACGATTACTTCTTTTCCATAATAGGTATACGCGCCAAGCGTTCCAAGATCATGAATATGAAAGTCACCGTGCTCGTGCGTCTGGCGAATCTCCTCAGGGTAGATCTTAGTTAGCCAGTAGCGCGAGATCACTTTGTCGGTGATGTGCGTATTTAGCCCTTGTAGCGAGTAGGTCATATTGCTGTTCTCGCGCACCCGCCAGTCGCAGTCGTTCAGGTAGTTCTCAACTAGAGGAATTTCGGTCAAGAGCCCGTGCATCTCGCGCACGTCGGCGTGCTGCTTGCGGTAGAGGATGTAGGCCTTGGCCGTGCGCGTGTACCCCGCTGCGATGAGCACGTCCTCCACCAGATCCTGGATCTCCTCTACCGTAGGAGGCTCCCCGACGAACCGCTCATCGAGGAGTTGGGTAACCCGTTCCGCCAGCCGCTTGGCAGCACTCTCGTCGGGATCACCCACCGCTCGCATCGCTTTCCATATAGCGGTCGTGATCTTGGCCTCGTCGAAAGAAACCACCCGGCCGTCGCGTTTGACGATCTGCTCCACTAGAATTGCCCCCTCATGAAAAATGACGCCTTAAAACCTGTTCATCATAGCTGCGGGTCGATGCATGGTCAACAAAGACTTCTTAAAAAGGAGGTGCGGTAATCGCGATCGCTAGCGAATAAGGACAACTTGACTCTCGTAAAAGGTGACGGAGATTACATTCGTCTCGGCAAGGGGAGCACGCTCGGAAAATCTCCGGTTGGTTATGCTCCAAGTGCGAAGGAGTTAATCCGCAAGGTGAGTAGTAGGTCATCCTCCCATCATCAGGACGTGTGCAAGGGTTACTGACAGCTTGATTCCAACCCGGGCATCCGATAAGATTCTGCGGTACACAACGATACAACTAATGATTACGGTCCAGAGGTGATAGAGATACCTAATATTCGTTCAGCCAAGAAACGCTTGCGGCAAAGTGAGAAGCGACGGGGGCTCAATCGCGCGAGAAAAGCGGCCCTAAAGCGGGTCGTCAAGCAGATCAGGAAACACATCGCTTCCGGGAAGAAGGAAGAGGCTCGCTTACTCCTTCCCCAGCTCGCTAAGGCGGCCGATAAGGCGGCCAAGCGCCACGCGATCCACAAAAACAAGGCGAGCCGGGTCAAGTCGCGGTGGATGAAGAAAGTAGAGGCACTTTAAGAGGAGGCTTCGCATGCGGCACTACGATTTTCTCGGCAAGGCGAAGTACTTCGTTCCTATTTCTCTAGTTCTTGTTACAGTCAGTATCCTTACTCTGATCCCGCAGGTGCGGGGGCTGAACCCGGGGATCGATTTCACCGGCGGAACCGAGTTCACAGTCAGGTTCAAAGAACCGGTGGAAACCGCCGACCTGCGCAGTGTCTTGGCCAAGATCTCCGCAGGGAGAATTGACCTCTCCAAGAGCGTGATCCAGGACGTCGCCCAGAAGAACACCAAGGTGATCACCACCCAACTCGACGTGGAAGCCAATCGAGACCTCATCGACCGGATCGGGACAACCCTACAGGCACAGTTCCCGGTGGAGGAGATCAGCCGCCGCTCGATCGGCCAGCAGGTGAGCCGCGAGCTTGCCCAGAAGGGATGGCAGGCGGTCTTGTTGGCTATCGTTGTCATCCTGGTCTACATCTCCTGGCGATTCCGCCTCCGCTACGCCGTGGGAGCAGTAGCCGCGATCTTGCACGATGTGGTCATCGCCCTGGGGGTGTTTGCCATATTCCGGGTGGAGGTAAACTTGGCGACGATCGCAGCCTTCCTGACAATCGTCGGGTATTCCTTAAACGATACAATCGTCATCTTCGACCGCATCCGCGAGAATATCAAGCTCGACAGGAAAGGATCGATCTTCGATATCATCAACCGCAGTGTCAATCAGTCGTTGAGCCGGACTCTAAACACCTCGTTCACCACCTTCATCCCGGTGATCATCTTGTTCCTGTTCGGTGGATCGGTCCTGCGCGGCTTCGCGCTGGCGCTTCTGATCGGCGTCATCGTGGGAACGTACTCCTCGATGTACATCGCCAATCCAATTCTCTGCGCTTGGACTCTCAAGGCTGGCGGGGCAAAAAAAGGTAAATGAAATCTCTCATCTGCAAGGAAAGGGAGTGGGAAATCGCTCCCCTTCCTGATGATGCCCTAACCCGGGAAATCGAGGCGTCTCTTAATTGTGCCCACCCATTCGCTGTTCTCCTTGCCCGACGTGGTGGAAAGGACTGGCAGGGACTGATCGATCCTGGATTCAGCAATTTTCATTCGCCGTTCGCCCTCTCTGGAATGGAGGCGGGAATCTCCCGGTTGATCGAAGCGATCACAGATAGGGAACGGCTTTTCCTCTACGGTGATTTTGACGTCGACGGTCTCACCGGAGCAGCCGTTCTCTACCAGGGCCTACTCCCACTCCTTCCCAAGGGAACGATCAAGGTGAACGTAGGAGACCGGGAGTGCGGTCACGGCCTGTCACGTGAGTTTGTCCACCGGGCGATAGAAGAGAGGTTTACCCTTGTCATCACGGTCGACTGTGGGGTTTCCAATGCTCAGGAGATCGACCTCCTCCGTGAGGCTGGTATCGACACCATCGTCACCGATCATCACACCCCGCCACGGGTTCTCCCACCGGCCCTAACTATCATCGATCCTCAATGTCGGGGCGAAACCTATCCCAACCTGGATCTCGCTGGAGTGGGGGTCGCCTACAAGTTGATCTGCGCCCTGTACGAGCGACTTGACCTTCCTACACCCTATCATCTCCTCGATCTCGTCGCTTTGGGAACAGTCGCTGACCTGGTTCCACTAGCCAAGGGAGGAGAAGTAGAGAACCGAGCGATGGTGCGAGAGGGGCTCGCCCTCATCGCCCGCCAAGAGGGATCATCCCTCGGCCTGCGCGTGTTGATGGACAAACTATCGATCAACACGAAGAAGCTCACCACCTCCGACATCGGTTACATCATCGCTCCCAAGTTAAACGCAGCAAACCGAGCTGGGGATCCCAAGGTCGCGTTTCTACTACTCACCACCGGGGCTCCACAGCGAGCCGAGTACCTGACGGAAATCCTGCTGGACTATAACCGCGATCGGGAGATCGCCCAAGATGACCTGATATCCCAAGCAGAGGAGCGGATGGCCGAGGATGGCGTCGATCCAAAGAAGGATGGAATTATCATTCTCTCAGGAAAATACTGGAACGAGGGAATCCTCGGGCTTGCCGCTTCTAACCTGACTGACCGCTACGGCGTCCCTGCGATCATCATCTCCCAAGGTGACAGCGTAAGCCGTGCCTCCTGTCGGAGTGTGAACGGGTTCAATATGGTGGCCTGCCTTGAGGCGCACTCTGACCTCTTCCTCCATTATGGCGGACACCAAATGGCAGCTGGCTTTTCTGTTTCAAACGAGGCCCTTCCCGAACTGCGCGGGCGGCTCCTTAATTATGCTGCCCAACAGGGGCTAGATCACTTAGCCAGTGTGATGAGGCTCATCGACGCGAGAGTCGCCGCAGAAGATATCAACGTGCGGTTCCACACTAATATCCGCTCGCTCGCCCCTTATGGCCTAGGAAACCCAGCGCCGCTCTTCCTCTTTAAAGACTGCTCATTCGCGGGGCTCTCCCTAGTCGGGGCACGACGGCAGCACCTCAAGGGGAAAGTGACGCAAAACGGGCTCTTACTCCCGTTCATTGCCTTCCGGATGGGAAAGCACATAGACACCTTCAAGGAGGCACATGGGGCCTCCCTCGTCGCCCGCGCGGGGTTTGACGACTGGCAGGGGTCTGTACAGATAGAAGTGGTCGACTTGGTGCGAGATTAAATCTCCACTCCTGGAAGATCGATAAAGGTTGATAGATTGACCGCGGTCCGCGCCGCAAGAACCCTACCAATGAAGTGTGGAATCGCCAATGCCTCCTTGATCCGACGTGGCTCGTGGAGGAGCCGGTACAGCCACTCAAACCCCAACTGCTGCCAGCGCAGCGGAGCGCGGCGACGGTCACCGGCAAAGAGATCGAACACCCCACCGACTCCGATCATCAAGGGAACTGATAGCTCCTTGACATGTTTTACCATCCACTGCTCCTGCTTTGGCACCCCCATCCCCACAAGGAGGATCTGCGGGTGCGCCTCCTTTACCGCCGCGAGCAACCCTGCTTCGTCGTCAAAGTAGCCGTGATGGGTTCCGACAATGTCTAAGCCAGAAAAACGTTTCTCCAGCCGGCGCGCGGCCCTCTCAGCTACTCCCTTTCTGCCGCCAAGGAGAAAGACGCGGTAGCCGTTCATACTCGCCCGCTTAAGAAGGGATTGTGCAAGGTCGATTCCGGTTACTCGTCCTTTGAGTGGTAAACCGAGAAAGCGCGATGCCCATACGATCCCCACCCCGTCGGCAGTCACCAGATCGGCACGCCTGTAGATCTCAAGAAGGGTTTTGTCCTTCCTACTTTTAAGGAGTGAAACGCTGTTCACGGTAACGATCATGTGTGAGCGTTCGCGTGCAAGGAGCATTCGCTCAGCCCGGGCTACCGCCTCATGAAGCGTTAGATTGTGAAACCCCACGTCAAACAGGAAACTCCGACCGTCAATTCTCTCAGCCCAGCGCCTGGTAAGCCAGGTAGAGACTTTGCGCCGAGAGAGGTGCACCACAATTAATACGGGAACGATTCCCGCCACAAGCATGCCATGAGTTGGGGAGCAGTGGACTGCCAAAACCACACCAAGGGCGAGGGCGCTTGACAGAAGAAGTAAAAGGAAGGAAAAGGATCCTTGCGTGTAACCACGTTCGCTGAACCAGCGGGGGAGCAGCTTGGGACGAACTCTTGCTAGGCCTTGCACTAGGAGGGCCTGGGAGGTCGTCATAATAGGAAAGCTGATCAAGGCAAGCGGCGCCAACAAGGAGAGGGAAATCGGCCCCTTCATCACCCCGCTGACCCCATAGAGTGCCAGACCGAAGGCAACGGTACGATGAAGCGGAGGGAGGCTCTCTCCCCTATAAGCAGCGATCGCGGTTGCCAGCACTATCCCCAATAGGGTGAAAGGAAGGTAGAACGCGATCGGTGAAGCCTGCGTCTGCGGAGAGATCAGTGCAAGTAAGACAGCGTTTAACACCAGAAGAAGATCGATCATGATCTGCAGAGCAGGGCGGGGGAACGTCCGACGCAGCTCCTCTCGCGACCGAAGAATGATAAGCACCCAGAGGACGGTGAGCGGTATGGAAACTGAGTTAAGCTGCACGTATCCACCGGCTGGGTTTGTGACAAACTGAATGCGAAAACCTAATAGCGCCGCAGCGAGTGCTGCGGCGATCCGCTGCAACCATGGAGCCACCCCTTTCTTCGGAACCTCAAACAAGAGGATCAACAGCCCCACGGCCAAGCCGAGAAGCTCGATTCTCCCACCCACAGCGACAAAGAGAACAAAAGCGGGAAGAAGGAAGCGTATACGACGAAACTGCCCTCGAAGGAGAAATCCTCCTGCAGCTGATGAAAACAACACGGATAACATAACCCTTCTATCCTAGCAATTTTGTCTGAAAACAGAAGGACCTGCGTCTTTAGAGGACCTTACGCGCTGTCCTTCACTATCAAGACAGGTGTCACTTCCCCACGCAGAAGCGGGAGAAGATCCGGTCGAGAATATCCTCGCTAACGTCGATCCCCTGGAGCTCTCCAGCCACGGTATAGGCGGCGCGCAACTCCTCGGCGATCATATCCAAAGAACAACCGGTCCGGACAGCATCGATCGTACGATCGAGAAGGGTCTTCGTGCGGCGGAGGAGGTCCCGTTCCCAAGTATCAAGCAGGAGGATCGCGCCCCGGCGGGGAAGCTGCCCGCCGAGGAGAAGATCGAGAATCCCTTCTGTTAACCGATCCACCCCTTTGCCGCTCTTGGCCGATATCTCGTAGGTGCCAGCACAGAGATCCGACTCGATTGATCCGATCTTCCGCGGGAGGTCGCACTTATTGAGAACCAAGATAGCCGGCATCTCCCATTCGCTCTCTAAGAGACGCTGATCCTCTTTTGTAAGCGGAACACTGCGATCGAGTATGAGAAGGAGGAGATCAGCCCGCTCGATTGCTGCTCTCGTCCGCCGCACCCCTTCCTCCTCTAACAGGTCTGTCGGTTCGCGCAGCCCAGCGGTATCGATGAAACGGACTGGAACTCCTCCAATAGCTGCCTCCTCCTCTACCGTATCGCGGGTCGTGCCTGGGATTGGGGTGACGATCGCCCGTTCTTCAACGAGGAGGGTATTAAGCAGGGTTGATTTCCCCACGTTCGGCCGGCCAATGATCGCGATCGTGAGTCCCTCGCGCACGATTCTACCCTGTTCTCCCTGGGTAAGAAGCATCGCGATCCGACCGGAAAGCTCAATTAATGCAGGAAGAGCATCCTCTGTTTCGGCCTTCACGTCTGGGAAGTCTATCTCCACCTCAACTTCAGCAAGAAGCTCTCCGATCCTCTCCCGGATGGCGGCTATCGCCTCAAAGAAGCGGCCGCTCAACTGATCGACCGCCGCCTCCAGCCCGAGTTTCGTCCTTGCCCTCACAATCTCAAGGACGGCTTTAGCCTGGTCAAGCGAGATGCGACCGTTCAGAAACGCCCGCTTGGTGAACTCTCCCGCTTCTGCGAGTCGTGCTCCCTTCTCTAATACGAGGTCGAGCACAGCGCGTAAGGCGACGATCCCGCCATGACAGTTGATCTCCACCACGTCCTCGCGGGTGTAGGTGTGCGGAGCGCGCATCACCGAAACCAAAACTTCATCGATCTTCTCCCCTTGCGCGACGATGAACCCATAGTGAAGTGTATAGCTTGCGGCGTGAGAGAGGGGCACCCCAAATCTGCCACTAGGATGGAAGATCGCCTCCGCGATCATGAGTGCCTGTGGGCCGCTCATGCGGACGATCCCGATCCCGCCTTCTCCCAAGGGGGTAGAGATGGCAGCGATTGTATCTTCCTGCATCACGCCCCGTCCGGTTCGATGACCACCCGCCGCCTTTCGCCTTGGCCAACGCTGTAGGTCTTCACACCCGGGAAGTTTGCGAGAGTGATGTGGATCGTCCGTCGCTCATGGGCAGGCATCGGATTCAACCGGATCCTTTTGCGTTCTCGGCGGACAGATTCAGCAGTTGTGAGAGCAAAGCGGATCAGGTCGGCCCGCCTCCGCTTCACCGCCCCGTTAATATCCATGATGATCCCGCAGTCTTTTCCGGTCTTGTGACGCAGGTAGACACGCAGCAGGTGTTGAAGAGCAGTCAGGGTTGATCTTTCCTCCGGGAGGGAGAAGAGGCTCCCGGTGAGATTTATGTAAAGCTCCTCGCAGGAATCTCCCTCGATCTCGAAGGTCGCCTCCTCCTCCAGAATGCCAAGGAGTTCCCGTAGGTAGGCCTCAATCTCCCTCTTGACCGTCTCCATCGCCCTCTTGGTCATCCTCGGCGGTCGCCGAGCTCTCCACAGGAACAGTGACCGCTCCCCCCTCCGCTCGCGCCATCTCCCAGTTGACGAAGTACTGTTGCCCCACCTGAAGGAGCGTTGTTAGCAGGTAGTAGAGCCATAGTCCGGCTGGGAAGTTATACAGGAAGACAGCCATAAAGATTGGGAAGATATACCCCATGTATTTTTGGCTCCCGCCACGATCCCCGGTCGTCATCGGGGTCATCAGCTTCTGTTGGAGGATCATCACCAGGGTGGTGAGGATCACAAGGATGAAGTAAGGATCGCGCAGGCTAAGGTCGGAGAGCCATAAAAACCCGGGGGAGAGGTGGATCTGCTCACCGGAGTAGAGGATAGCCTTCCATAGGAGGATGAGGATTGGAAGCTGGATGAACATGGGAAGACACCCTCCCATTGGGTTCACTCCTGCCCGCTTATACAGCTCCATTAGCTTCTGCTGCAGCAACTGTTTATCATCCTTAAACCGCTCCTGGATCCGCTTCATTTTCGGCTGCAGCTTCTGCATCTTGGCCATCGAGTGATACTGCTTGCGCATGAGCGGGAACAGGATCACACGCGTCAGGAGCGTAAACAGGATGATCGACCAGCCGTAGTTCCCGGTGTAGCGGTAGAGGAGGTCGAGGAACCGAATCACCGGGATCATCATCCGGGCTGCGCTCCCCGGAGCGTCGAGCTCTCCCAACCCAACAGCCTTCATCAGTAGGAACCGTCGACGCCCTCCATACAGGGAGAAGAGATAGGAGGTAGAGCCCTGGCCAACAGATAGAGTAACGCCAAAGTGGCGATTTCCCGCGGAGGTCCGCTCCACAAACGGAGTGACACCAGAAACAGTGCTCGTCTTGAGGAAGAAAACCGTGGCCTTATCCATTAAACCAAGCCCGTCGAACGAGGCGTACGAGCCTTCTGCGAGGAGGCTCTCACCCGGATTGTTGTCGAACTGGTAGACAAGCGATGGCCCCTTCTTCTTTAATATGTAGTCACCTAGTGACATCCGTAAGAGAAACTCCTGCTCCGTTTGGTTCTCTAAAGCCACCTCGACGTCGATTGTGTAATAAGGATCATTATGGACTGTGAAACGCTTGATAAGAGCAAATCCCCCCACTTCGCCGTGAAACTCGATGATCAACTTGTCAGGGGACGGTTGCTGCGGCTCAGAGAGGGTGTAAGTGCCCAGGGCGGCTTTTCCTTCCACCTGGACAGAGAAGGGGAAGAGGGTGTCGGCAACGTACTGCCGTTCGAGGCTCTTGGGATCGGTCTTCGTTCCTTGGATGAGCTCGACCACTTTGGAGCCATAGGGGGCAAAGTTGAGATAGACACTTCGAAGTGTTCCGCCGTCCTCGGAGAAGACGTAGCTCGCCAGCGCGGTAGTGACCTCAATCTCCTTATAATCTCCACGCCCGTAGATCTGATAGGTCAACCCCTTCTGGGTTCCCCAAGCAAGCCCTCCCATAGCAAGAAAGAGCAACAGTAGCGCCAAACATACAAGACCTCTACGCACGATGACCTCCTTGCGATAGGGTATCTCAGGGTTTGGCTCTTTGCAACTTCGTTGATAACCATTTCAAAGTGCGGTACACTCCTTGGTGTCGATGTTTACGGGAATTGTTCAGGGATTGGGCCTGCTTAAACAGCAATGGAGGAGCACCCTTAAGGTGGAGATCCCTTCCGACCTTCGCGATCGGCTGGTCCTGGGAGGAAGCGTCGCCATCAATGGGGTATGCCTGACCGTTCACGAACTGACGAGCGAGGCCTTCCTCGCTGACCTCTCTCAGGAGACCGCCTCACGTACCACTTTGGGCAGGTTGCAGGCGCACACACGAGTGAATTTGGAGCTCCCGGTGGCTCCGGAAGGGAGCCTCGACGGCCATATTGTGCTCGGGCACGTCGATACGGTCGGCCGGGTAAAGGCAATCGTCCGCGAGCGGGAGGGTCGGAACTTCACCTTCTCTTACCCCCCTGAATTTAGCCGCTATATGGTAGAGAAGGGCACGGTGGCAGTGGACGGGATCAGTCTTACCCCGTTTCAAAGGACTGGCGGGACCTTCCGCTGCGCGATAATCCCAAAGACGTTCAAAGCGACGAACCTGCAGGACCTTTCAGTGGGAGACCCAGTGAATATCGAGTTTGATATCCTGGCAAAGTATACGGAGAGGATGATAAGACGTGTTCATTAGCATCGAGGAAGCGATAGAGCGGATTCGTGCCGGCGAGACGCTAATCCTGGTCGATGATGAGAACCGGGAGAACGAGGGGGACTTGGTGACAGCTGCGGAACATGTCACTTCGGAGACGGTCAACTTCATGGCCAAGTACGGCCGCGGGTTGATATGCATGCCGATCGACCCCCTCCGTGCGCGGAAGCTCTCCCTTACTCCAATGAGTCCAGAGAACACCGCTTTGCACGGCACGCGTTTTTCCGTGTCGGTGGACGCGAAAAATGGGATCACAACCGGGATATCCGCTCACGACCGCGCGCATACCATCCAGGTGGTACTCGATGATGAGACGCAGCAGGAGGATCTTGCTCGGCCCGGTCACATCTTCCCACTGATCGCCCGCGAAGGAGGGGTCCTGAAACGCGCTGGGCATACTGAAGCAGCGGTCGATCTGGCACGGATCGCCGGCCTCAGACCAGCGGGGGTGATCTGCGAGATCTTAAACGACGACGGGACCATGGCCCGCCTCTCTCAACTGGAAGCCTTCGCCGAGAAGCACGACCTCTCCATCGCCAGTATTGCCGACCTCATCGCCTATCGAAAGCGCCACGAGCGCTTAATCGAACGTGTAGCCATCGCCGACCTTCCTACCAAATATGGAGATTTCAAGATTTATAGCTACACAAGTCCCATCGAAGATGCAGAGCACGTCGCCCTGGTTAAGGGAGAGGTCGCAGGAAAGAAAGACGTGCTGGTCAGGGTTCATTCCGAGTGTCTTACCGGCGATGTACTGGGCTCGCTGCGCTGCGACTGTGGGGATCAGCTCCATCGGTCCCTTCAAATGATCGAGGAGGAAGGGTGTGGGGTGCTCGTGTACATGCGCCAGGAGGGGCGAGGAATCGGCCTGAAGAACAAGGTCTGCGCGTACCACCTCCAAGATGAGGGGTTGGATACCGTGGAAGCAAATAAACGGCTCGGTTTCGAGGCCGACCTGCGCGACTATGGAATCGGGGCGCAGATCCTATCCGACCTGGGACTCTCCACGATCCGTCTCCTCACCAACAACCCCAAGAAGGTCGTTGGCCTATCCGGCTACGGCCTTAAGATTACACAGCAGGTCCCAATCGAGATCACCCCGAATGAGCACAACCGCTACTACCTAAAAACGAAAAAAGAAAAACTCGGTCACCGCTTAACAAACGTTTAGAATAACAAGGTATCGACCGCAAGAGGCGGTAAGTTGCAAAGGAGGGAGCAAAGATGGGAAAGACGTTTGAAGGGAAACTCGATGGAAGTGGCCTGCGAGTGGGAATAATAGTCAGCCGGTTCAACGACATGATCACCGAGCGGCTCCTTAAAGGAGCGCTTGACAGGCTACGGCGGTCGAACGTACCGCAGGAGTCAACCGATGTCTGTTGGGTTCCAGGGGCGTTCGAGGTACCAAAGGCAGCCAAACACATGGCCACAACCGGTCGTTACGATGGGGTGATCGCGCTCGCTGCGGTGATCCGCGGGGCAACCCCGCACTTCGAGTACATCTCAAGCGAAGTGATCAAGGGGCTAGCCCGGATTAACCTGGACGTGGATATTCCCATCGCCTTCGGGGTGATCACCTCGGACACCATTGACCAGGCCATCGAACGGGCAGGGACAAAGCTTGGGAATAAGGGAGCACAGGCCGCAGAGACGTTGATCGAAATGGTCAACGTGCTCAAGGAAGTCTAGATGGCTTACGAGTCGGTCCGGGGGATGCGCGACATCCTTCCACAGGATGTCGGTTACTGGACCCTACTTGAGGGGAAGGTGCGCGAGATCGCGCGACGTTTCAACTACCGCGAGATCCGGGTTCCAGTTGTCGAACACACCGAGCTTTTTTCCCGCGGGATCGGCGAGGCCACCGATGTCGTCAACAAGGAGATGTACACCTTTCCCGACAAGAAGGGGCGCAGCTTAACCTTGAGGCCGGAGGCGACCGCCTCGGTCGTCCGCGCCTACGTTGAACACGGCCTCCACACGGTGGAGCCGTTCCAGAAGCTCTTCTACATCGGGCCGATGTTCCGCTACGAGAAGCCGCAGAAAGGACGCAGCCGCCAGTTCCACCAATACGGGGTGGAGGCGATCGG
>JAUWYG010000013.1 GCA_030615945.1 Candidatus Bipolaricaulota bacterium
CCCCCCCCAGCGCGATGTACTCCTCTAGAAGAGGAAGGAGGTTTCGCCCGTTGCGCTTCACCTCTTGGGAGACGTTCGAGGAGATGACTGCTGTTTTGAGCGGCTCCCCGTCCTGTGGAATCGGCAGTAAAAAGAGCCCAGCGAGGAACCCTATCATTCCTAGGCCGGTTAGGAGATAGACCGGTCGCTTACGGAGTGCAAGGTAAACGGAGGTATTGACAAAGACGATCGCGGCGCTTAAGGCCCACGGCCCGGCGATTGCCACGACCTGAATCAGAGGAGGAAAGCGATATAGACTCAGATAGAGTGCTGAAAACCCAATTCCAAGTGGGCCGTATGCCCGCAGGACCTCAAGAAAGGTAAAGCCAAGCGACGCAAAAACAAGGAGTGACCAATCGAACCCCTTTCTTCCGCGCACCCAGGCCATAAAAAGGCCGAACAGCCCCAAATAGGAAGCTAAGTAAATAACGAGAAGGAGGTAGCCTGGGACGACGAGAGGGTTGAAGCGATAAAGGGTTAGTAGCCAGCGCAGGTCGATGGCAAAGAAGGTAACCCCGGTGAGAAACCCCATCAAGAACCCTTTCCCCTTCTCGAGGGCGAAAAAGAGTGGGACAAGAGCGACGAAGGCGAGGGGGCCAAACCTGAAGCCCGGCATGGACAGGGCGATCGCCGCTCCAGCAAACAGCGCGAGCAAGGCTTTTCTTCCGCGGTAGGCGCTCATATACTCTTCATCATATCGATATATGGGAGTAAGTCATGCATCCGATCCTGTTAAAAGTTGGGCCGATCGTCATACGCTACTACGGCCTGATGTATGTAATCGCCATTACGCTCGGCTTTTACCTCCTTTTAAGTGAGGTGCGGCGCAAGGACCTTCCCCTGTCTACCGAAGATCTCTTTGACCTCCTTTTGTGGACGATCCCGGTGGCGATCATCGGCGCGCGGATCTACTACGTCGCCTTTCAATGGAGTTACTACAGCCACCATCTCTTTGATATTGTCAAGGTGTGGGAGGGAGGGCTCGCCATTCACGGAGGAGTGATCGCTGGAGCGATTGCCGTTTACATCTTCTCTCGCGTGAAGAGAGCGACGTTCTGGGCGCTCACCGATGCCCTTTCCCCCAGCCTCATCCTCGGCCAGGCGATCGGTCGGATTGGCAACCTGATGAACGGCGACGCTTACGGCCTCCCCACAAACCTCCCGTGGGGAATTCACTTCCCGCCCGACTCGCCTGCTGGGATGGCCTACCCTGGTCTTGCTACCCATCCCTCGATGATCTACGAGATGATCCTCAACCTGATTATCTTTTTCTACCTGTGGTGGATCAGGAAGAAGGAATATCATGACGGCTTTTCCACCGCGATGTATTTTATCCTCTATTCGCTTGCCCGTTCGCTTGTTAGCTTCACCCGCGCAGATAGTCTGTGGCTCGGACCGGTCCGCGCTGCACATGTGATCAGCGCGGTGCTCGTCATCGGCTTTGGCGGATTCATCTTCTGGCGACGCCTCTACCAACGGCTTACGCCTGAAAGCGCTCTCCCAAGTAGAATCGACGAGCCAGTGGATCGTTAAGGATCTTCTCTGGAGTTCCCTCAGTGATCACCCGCCCCTCTTTGATCAGGTAAGCATAGTCAGTGATGGAGAGGGTGTCGCGCACGTTCTGGTCGGTGATGACCAGTCCAATCCCCCGGCTCTTAAGGGTGATAATCTGTTCTTGTAAATCGGTTACGGAGATTGGGTCGATCCCCGAGAACGGTTCATCGAGAAGGATGTAGGAGGGAGAGGTAGCGAGCGCGCGGGCGATCTCCAGTCGGCGCCGTTCCCCCGAGGAGAGGGTCCTGGCCCACCGAGTGCGCAGACCCTCGAGGCCGAACTCGTGCAACAGCTCCTCACGGATTTTTAACCTCTTTCCTGGCTCGGTTGACCATTCCAATACGAGGTCGAGATTCTCCTCCGCGCTTGCGCGAGTGAAGACCGAAGGCTCCTGTGGGAGGTAGCTGATTCCCAGTCTCGTCCGGCGATAGAAGGGCAACATGGAGATGTCCTTTCCGTCGAGGAGAACCTCCCCTTCCTCGGCGGCGATGAACCCAATCAGCATGTAAAAAGTCGTCGTCTTTCCAGCGCCGTTTGGACCGAGAAGACCGATTATCTCCCCTCTTTCGACTCGCATGGAGAGTCGATCAACGACGCGTCGTCTTTTGTAGCTCTTAGTCAGTCCTTTCCCCTCAAGCACTATCCGTACCTTCAAAGAAACGGTGGTTGAGAAGGAGGCGCACCCCGCCGCCAGCACTGATTCCATCGGAGCTTAAGGTGACCAATTCCGCGCGGATCGTCCCTGAGGGAAGTGTTCCGTTCACCTCTCCAGAAAGCTGAGTCTCTTCGGTCCCCGGATCGTACGTAATTCTAGCGCAGTGGTAGGTTTCCTCACCCCCCTGCACCACCACCCCGCCAGTGAGAATCAGCCTCCCATCTTTCTCCTCCGCTTTGTCCCCCACGATATGGAGCGGGGGGGAGCGGTCGAGTGTAGCAGTGACTCCTTCTTCGAGAAAAGAGTGCTCGCTTTTTAGATCATAGCGAAATCGTCCCGCTTCCAAGCTCGCCGCTGTCGAGGTAATTCTTACCCGAGTTGCGGTAAGTTCTCCCACTGCCTCTACCCAAGTGATCGCCTCGGTCTGGAGGTGGTAGCCGTCGTGACGAATGACCTCTACTTTCCCGTTGAGGGTTACCTCTCTTTTCTCGAAGGTGAGAGTATCGGCCCTTGCCTGCAACCGTTCCTTTCCATCGGTGTAGAAGATGACCTCTACCTCGAAGAGGCTCCCCTTATCGTCCTTCATCTTCCCCTCCCGCGCTTCTATGCCCCAACTTAGCGCACCTTCTTCGTCGTAGCCGTATAGGATCACCCCTTGCGCCTGTGTCGGTGGCGATGGTTCCTCCTGCCGGGAAGAGGGAAGAAAGAGGAGAATAATCCCAGCTCCGATTAGGAGGAGGCCTATGGTGAGGAAGATCTTCGTTTTAGACATGCTTTAATAAATCCGCAGAAGAGGGGGTGTGGGGAGAGAAAGTGGGACTTAAATTCGGGGTGGAATTGAACTCCAACAAACCAGGGATGCTCCACAATCTCGATGATCTCCACCAACCAATCGTCGGGAGAGGTGGCTGCGATTCGTACCCCGGCATTTTCAAACTGCTGGCGATAGCGTGGGTTGAACTCGTAGCGGTGGCGATGGCGCTCATAGATCCGTTGGACACCGTAACAGGAATAGCTCTTGGAGTCCTCTCGCAGGACCGCTTCGTACGCTCCCAGGCGCATCGTCCCCCCTTTTTCAGTGACTGTAGCCTGTTCCTCGAGAAGATCTATCACCGGGTGAGGCGTGGCGGGGTCAAACTCGGAGCTGTTTGCTTTGGGGAGGCTGAGGTGTTCCCTGGCGTATTCGATCACTGCACACTGTAGCCCTAGACAGATTCCAAAGAAGGGAATCCCCTTCTTTCGCACATACCCGACAGCTTTCACCTTTCCTTCGATTCCACGATCGCCGAACCCACCCGGAATCAATAGACCGTCGAGGCCGCTCAATTGGGCCTTTGGGCCTTCATGGAAGATGGCCTCGGCCGAGATCCACTCTAGGTCGACCCCTACATCCAGGGCGACCCCGGCGTGAAGGAATGCCTCATTTATGCTCATATAGGAGTCTCTGAGTTGGACGTATTTTCCCACAATCCCAACCCTCACGCGCTGTGATGGCTCTTGCAACCGCTTGGTCAGAGCTTGCCACCGATCTACTTTCGCCTCCCGCTGGGGGAGGCCAAGTCCCTCAGCGATGCGTCGGTCGAGTCCCTGATCCTTCATCGTTAACGGAACGTCGTAGATCGAGGGAAGATCGAGGTCCTCGATCACGTTCTGTTGGGGAACGTCGCAGAATAAGGCAATCTTGTCCTTGATCGAGTCGGCGAGGGAGCGGTCGCAACGGGCCACGATCATGTCCGGTTGGATTCCGATTGCCCGTAGCTCTTTCACGCTGTGTTGCGTTGGTTTGGTTTTGATTTCATCCGTGCTTGCAAGATGAGGGAGGAGGGTGAGGTGGACGAAGAACGTGTCCTCGCGGGGGAGCTCGTCCTTCAGTTGCCGCAGCGCTTCCAGGAAGGGAAGGACCTCGATATCCCCAACGGTTCCACCTACCTCGATCACCCCAATCTCAGCCTTGTTCTGAGTCAAGGGGAGTTGGATCAATCGCTTGATCTCGTCGGTAATGTGCGGGATCACTTGCACCGTCTTCCCGAGGAAGGCACCGGCGCGTTCCTGGCGGATAACATTCCAGTAGACCTGCCCGGTGGTGATATAGTTTACTGCTGACAGCTCCTCATCGAGGAACCGCTCGTAACGGCCGATGTCGAGGTCGGTCTCCTTCCCGTCGCAGGTGACGAACACCTCTCCGTGCTCGAAGGGATTCATCGTCCCAGCGTCGATGTTTAGGTAAGGATCGATCTTCTGAAGCGTGACGCGATACCCTCTGAGCTTGAATAGCAGCCCGATCGAGGCCGCAATCACCCCTTTGCCAAGGCCGGAGAGGACGCCCCCGGTGACGAAGATAAACTTGCGCAACTCTAGCCTCCCGTGCCCGCTCTTGAGTGCTGATACAGCATACGGCAACCTGTAAGCCCTTGCAAGAAGGATCACCTTTGTGGGGTTGGGTGACTTATGCTATAATGCATTGCTTGGGTAAATCAAAGCTAGAGAGCCGTGAAAGGATCGATGCTGTATGTTTAGAGTGATACTGGAGGCTTTGTTTTTCCTCGACTGTTTTGCCCTGATGGGGTTGATTCTTCTTCAGATGAGCGAGCATTCGGGACTCGGCGGGGCTTTTGGCTCAGGAGCTTCGAGTACCGTGTTCGGACGCGATGTGGCCAAGGATCCTAAGCGGACGCTAACCGCCGCATTGGCGACTGTGTACATGGCTTTGGGATTCATCCTGTCAGTCCTGTAGAACTGCGGTAAGGAGGGAAGATAGCGGTGCCGTTAATTGAGGTAAGGGATCTCAAGACGTATTTCTACACCGAGGACGGTGTGGTACGGGCTGTGGACGGGGTTGACTTCACCATCGAACCGGAAAAGACGCTGGGGGTAGTCGGCGAGAGCGGGTGCGGAAAGACCGTGGCTGCGCTGTCGATTATGGGGCTCATCCAAATACCGCCCGGAAAGATTGAGACCGGGGAGATACTATACCACCGTGATGGAAAAATCACAGAACTGACCGGGCTTAATCCTAAAGGGAGGGAATACCGCTCGATTCGCGGAAACGAGATCGCTATGATATTCCAAGAGCCAATGACCTCTTTAAATCCGGTGTATACGATTGGGAACCAGATCATGGAAGCGATCATCCTCCACCAGCACTTAAAAAAGAAGGAGGCGCGCAAGAAGGCGATCGAGATGCTATACGCAGTAGGGATTCCTGTTCCAGAGCAGCGTGTCGATGAGTACCCACACCAGCTCTCCGGCGGGATGCGCCAGCGTGCGATGATCGCCATGGCGCTCTCCTGTAACCCATCGCTTCTGATCGCCGACGAGCCGACCACAGCCCTCGATGTGACGATCGAGGCGCAGGTTCTTGACCTGATGAACGGTCTGCGCGAGAATTTTAATACCGCAATCCAGTTTATCACTCATGACCTTGGGGTGATTGCACAGATGGCCGACAACGTGGTCATCATGTATCTGGGGAAGATCGTCGAAAGCGCGACGGTCGGCGAGATCTTCCATAACACCAAGCACCCGTACACCCAGGGGCTGATGAACTCCATCCCATCGCTTGCGACCACGAAGAAGGAACGCCTCATTCCCATCAAGGGGGTTGTCCCTGATCCGTTCGAGGTCCCAGAAGGGTGTGGGTTTGAACCGCGGTGTCCGCAGGCGATGGAAATCTGCAAGACGAAGATCCCGCCGCTTAAAGAAGTGGCTTCTGGCCACTTGGCTGCTTGTTGGCTGTACGAATGACAAAGAGGTGATAGAGCTTGTCTTCTGACAACATTCTACTTGATGTGAAGAATCTGAAGAAGTACTTTCCCGTGCGAAAAGGGGTCCTGAGGCGTGTGGTGGCCCACGTCAAGGCGGTCGATGATATCGACATGTACATCAAGGAGGGGGAGACCCTTGGTTTGGTGGGTGAGAGCGGCTGTGGGAAGACGACGACCGGCCGTACGATCCTTCGTTTGCTCGAACCGACTGCGGGGGAGGTTCGCTTTCGTAGTAAGAAACTTGCTGGCCAGGGCGAAGAGTATAAGGAGGTGGATGTTGCCACCGCCTCTCGCAAGACGCTCAAGGCGCTCCGTCGAGATATGCAGGTCATCTTCCAGGATCCTTACTCATCTTTAAACCCACGTATGACCGTGGGGGCGATTGTGGGAGAGCCGTTGCTTGTGCACAGAGTGGCCAAGGGAAGAGAACGGAAGGACCGTGTTTGTGAGCTCCTTGCCTCAGTTGGGCTGAAACCGGATCACATGAAGCGTTATCCACACGAGTTTTCAGGTGGTCAGCGGCAGAGGATCGGAGTGGCACGCGCCCTTGCCCTCGACCCCCAACTGATTATAGCTGACGAACCGGTCTCCGCGCTTGATGTCTCCATTCAGGCCCAGGTGTTAAACATGCTTGAAGATCTGCAGGAAGAGTTTAGCCTGACGTACTTGTTTATTGCCCATGACCTCTCCGTGGTTAAGCACATAAGCGACCGGGTAGCGGTGATGTACCTGGGGAAGATTGTGGAGTTGTGCAAGACTGAGGAGCTGTTCACAAACCCGAAGCACCCATACACCGAGGCGTTGATGTCCGCAGTCCCGGTTCCGGACCCTGATTACAATGTGGAACGGATTCTCCTCGAGGGGGATGTTCCCAGTCCGGTAAACCCACCCTCCGGTTGCTACTTCCATCCGCGCTGTCGTTACGCGAAAGATGCCTGCAAAACGGAGGCTCCGGTCTATCGCGATCTGGGTAATGAGCACTTTGCCACCTGTCATTTCGCTGACTCGCTGAGCCTGCGGCCGGTCCGGACAGGATGATTCTCCTTCTCCTCGGGACAAGAAACGAGGGGAAGTTAAGCGAGTTGCGGGAGCTCCTGGTTGATCTTGAGGGTGTAGAGCTTCTCACCTTTCATGCCCGCCCTTTCAAATCGGTGGAGGAGACCGGATTGACCTTTGATGCGAATGCCAGGCTCAAGGCGCGGACGATCTGCGCAGAGACAGGGCTTCCCGTTCTTGCTGAGGACGCAGGGTTGAAGGTTGATGCTCTAGGGGGAGAGCCCGGTGTCCACTCCGCTCGCTTCGCCGGCGTCCCAGTCAACTACGAGCGAAACAACACCCTCCTCCTCGAACGCCTTGCCGGGGTGCGCGACCGGAAGGCTCGCTTCATAGCGGTGGCTGTGCTGCGCTTTCCTGACGGGCGAGAGTTTGTCAGTGAGGGCATCCTCACCGGGAGGATTGCTCGTAAGCTCGAAGGAGACGGGGGGTTTGGCTACGACCCATTGTTTATCCCTGATGGCTTCTCGCGTACTCTCGCCGAGATGACGCTTGTTGATAAGAACCGGATCAGCCACCGGCGGCGGGCGATCGAGGGGATCAAACAGGTTCTAAGAGAGCTTGCTCACGACTGATCCTCTGTTTCTGGAAAGGTCTTCTGAAGCTCGAGGAGGGCGCTGCGTTGGGCCGCAGAGAGCCGCGTGGGGACAATTACTTGAACCTCGACGAAGTGATCTCCTTTCCTGGTACCGTTTAGATTCGGCATCCCTTTACCCCGCATTCGGATGATCGTACCAGGCTGCGTTCCGGCAGGGATACTGACCGTTTCCGTTCCCCACAGGGTATCGACCTTCACTTTTGTCCCCAGAGTCGCTTGGGGATAGTTGATTCTTACCTTGGAGTGGATGTCTTGCCCCTCGCGCTGGAACTTGGGGTGGGGGATCACCTCGATGATGATGTACAGGTCGCCGGCCGGACCGCCGGTCGGTCCAGCGTTTCCCTGTCCTTTCAGTCTCAGGCGAGAGCCGTTGTCCACCCCCGCAGGGACGTTAATCGAGATCTTGCTCTTCTCCTTCACCCGGCCGGTGCCCCGGCAGCGGTGGCATGGCTGCTCGATTATCTCACCTTCGCCGTTACATTCAGGGCAGGTACGGATGTTTACAAAACTCCCCAAGAGGCTTTGTTGCCGGTACTCCACCTGTCCTCTCCCTCTACAGGTTGGGCAGGCGCGCTTGGATGTTCCCGGTTCCATCCCGGATCCCTGACAGCGGTGGCAGGAGATGAGACGAGGGGCGGTGATCTTCATCCTCGTTCCAGAGGCAGCGTCCTCCAGCGTAATGCGCAGCTTGTACTCGATGTCCTCTCCTTGCAGCACGCGTTGCTGGCGCGTGACAGTACGAGGGGCTCCCTGGCGAAAGAAGAGGTCAAAGAGGTTGTCGACCGCGCCAAAACCGAAATCGGAGTAGGCTTGGCGTGCCCGGCGAAAGTCGGTTGAGCTGAAGTCGAATCCCTGCGTTGGGCCAGCGTGGCCGTAGCGGTCGTATTGCGCCCGCTTATCCGGATCGGAGAGGACTTCGTAGGCTTCCGCTACTCGCTTAAACTCCTCCTCGGCCTTCTTGCGCTCTTTTGGGTTCTTGTCAGGGTGAAACTGTTTCGCCTTCTGGCGGAAGGCCTTCTTGATCTCCTCCTCGCTTGTGTCGCGGGCTACTCCGAGCACCTCATAGTAGTCTCGCTTGGCCACGCCGCCCCCTTCTTCTTATTTATCGTCGTACTCGGCGTCGATGTAGTCGCCATTCCCCTCGTCATCGTCACCTTTAGACGCATCACTAGGCTCTTCTTTTTGCGAAGCCGCTTGCTTATAGGCCTCCTCTGCAAGCTGCTGCGAACTCTTGGAGAGTTTTCCCATCGCTTGGCGGATCTCCTCCATGTTCGCGTTCTGGGACAGCTTCTCCTTCAGCCGACGGAGGTGATCCTCGATCTCGCCTCGTTTATCCTGAGTGACCTTCTCTCCTAGGTCTACGAGAGTCTTCTCCACCGAATAGACGAGCTGATCTGCCTGATTTCGTACCTCGATCTCTTCTGCTTTTTTCTTGTCCTCCTCGCTGTGCTCCTCAGCCTCGCGCCGCATCCGCTCAATCTCGCTCTCATCGAGGCGGGAGGAATCCTTGATCGTGATCGAAGCGTTCTTTGCGGTTGCCTTATCCTTGGCGGCCACGTTTAGAATCCCGTCCGAGTCGATATTGAACGTAACATCGATCTGTGGAATCCCGCGCGGAGCAGGGGGGAGACCAGTCAACTGGAACTTCCCTAGCGACTTGTTGTCTGCGGCCATCTTTCGCTCCCCCTGGAGGACGTGGATCTCTACACTCGGCTGATTGTCCGCTGCTGTGGTGAACGTTTTCGTTTTCTCAGTAGGAATGGTCGTGTTTCGTTCGATCAGGGGCGTAGCGATTTCACCGAGGGTTTCAATGGCGAGGGTGAGTGGAGTGACGTCAAGGAGGACGATTTCGTCCACCTCACCGGCGAGGACCCCGCCCTGGATCGCTGCACCGGCGGCGACGACCTCATCGGGGTTGATCTCCCGATTGATCTTCCCCGGGATCCGCGAACTGATGAGCTCCTGCACCTTGGGGATGCGCGTTGATCCCCCGACCAAGATCACTTGATCGATGTCATCAGCGCTTTTTCCTGCCTCGTGCAGGGTCGCTTCGACGACGTTGATCGTTCGATTTAGGTAATCTTCAATCATCTGTTCAAACTTAGCCCGGGTCAGCTTCTTCTCCAGGTGTTTGGGCCCGGTCGCATCCGCGGTGATGTAGGGGAGGTTGATCGTCGTCTCCTTGCGACTGGAGAGTTCCATCTTTGCGGCCTCGGCCGCGTCCTTCAGCCGTTGCATCGCACTCGGGTCGCTCGCTAGGTCGATCCCAGTGTCTTTGCGGAACTCTTCCACCAGCCAATCGGTGATCCGGCGGTCGAAGTCGTCCCCGCCGAGCCGGGTGTCGCCATCGGTGGCGACAACCTCGAATACGCCTTCGCCGATCTCCAGGATTGATACATCGAACGTCCCTCCACCAAGGTCAAAGACGAGGATCGTCTGTTCCTCAGTCTTGTCGAGGCCGTAGGCAAGGGCGGCAGCGGTTGGCTCGTTGATGATACGCATCACTTCCAGCCCGGCGATCCTTCCCGCATCCTTAGTCGCTTGGCGCTGCGAGTCATTGAAGTAAGCGGGAACAGTGATCACTGCCTTTTTAACCTTGCCTCCCAGGTGCTCCCCAGCATCCTTCTTTAACTTTTGCAGGATCATCGCCGAGATCTGCTCCGGGGTGTATTCTTCGACTTTCCCGTCAAGTTCGATCTTCACCCGGTAGTCGGTTCCCATTTCCCGCTTGATCGAGGCGACCGTGTGTTTCGGGTTTGTGATCGCCTGGCGCTTTGCTAGTCGGCCGACCAACCTTTCCCCCGTGTCTGTGAAGGCGACCACCGAGGCGGTTACCCTCTCTCCTTCCGTGTTTGTGATCACCTCCGGTGCCCCACCCTCCAGGACGGCGACACAGGAATTCGTCGTTCCTAAATCGATTCCGATGATCTTCTCTCTCATGTCTTTTCCTCCTCCGTTTCAGTCTTCCCTTTACTCACTTTGACCTTACTTGGCTGCAGGACGCGTCCATTGCGTAGGTATCCGCGCTCAAACTCCTCGAGGATTTCGTTTCGCTCTTTGTCGCTTTCAACGCTCAGCAAGGCCTCATGCTTGGCTGGGTCAAAGAGACTCCCGATCGTCTCGATGGGAGAGACCTCCTTTTGCTTCAGGATCTCATCGAACTGGGCGAAGATCCGTTCAATACCTTCGATGAATGACTGAGCATCATTGTTCCCTGAGAAGCTGGTGAATGCGCGCTGCAGGTTGTCGTACAGGGGAAGGAAATCGAGGATCTCTCGATCAGAAATCCGCTCTTCCAGGTTGGCCATCTCGTGCAGCACCCTCTTCTTGTAGTTCTCGAACTCCGCCTGCAGTCGCTTGAGGCGATCGACGTGGGAACGGATCTCCTCTTCCTTCTCGAGCAAAAAATCGTCTTTAGTGGGGAGCTCTTGTCCCTCGGCTTCGACCCCTTGCTTTCTCTTTTTCACGTCCTCTGTCAAGTCCTTTGTTTCCTTTTTTTCATCCACCATCTTGCCCCCTTTCAAAGCCTGCCTTGCAGGAGCCAACAAGGAGTGCCTCCAAGCGGTTTGCAATGTAGCTTGTTGCCGAGAGTGCCTTGCCATAGTCCATCCATAGGGGAGCGATCACACCGAGCACCCCCGAATGCGGACGGTAGTCGGAGGTTACCACGCTGTACTCCTCTAGGCCAGGGAGCGGACAGCCGCTAACCGTGGCCATTACTCCTTCTCTGTCCCCACGGATTGTTCGGATTGCCTCGGTAAATGCGCGCTCGTCTTGCACGGCGTTGATCAATCTGACGAAACGCTTCATCGCACGAGCAGGGGCCACCTCCTGTAAGCTGTCAGCGAGGTTCAGAATTCCCTCGAAGTAGAGGCGCTGACGATTCCGTCGCTCCAGGATGTGGCGTAAGACTAATAGTGCCTGACGCACCGGTGGCTCATACCACCCTTCCGGTCCATCTTCAAGCATCAGTTCTCGCACTGCGTCGAGGCTTACCCCACACAGGTTGTCGTTGATTAACTGTGTCACCCGGTCGATCTCTTCCTCGGGGAGATCCTTTTCGAGTGGGATCAGCTTGTGTTCGATGACGCCGATATCAGAGACAATTACCAGAAGGACCATTCGTGGCTCCATCCTTATCAGGACTACTCGGTCGAGGCGGGTCTCCTCCAAGCGAGGTGGAATGACGAACCCTGCATAGCCAGTGATGTTCCCCAACAGGAAAGCCGTCTGGCGCATCGTCTCTCCCACTTCTAGGCAGCGCACCCCGTAAGCCTCCACCACTTCTAAGCGTTCCCTCTTTGTCAGTTCGGAGAGGTCGAGGAGCCAGTCGACGAAGAAGCGATATCCCTTCTTGGTCGGGATCCGTCCGGAGGAGGCGTACGGTTTCTCGATGTATCCGGCTGCTTCCAGATCATTCATGTCGTTGCGTACAGTGGCGGAACTGACAAGTAATCCGTAATCATCGAGGATCATCCTCGAGGAGACGGGCTCGCGCCGCCGGATGTAACGGTCGACGATCTCCTTCAAGATAAGCCTTTGTCTTTCTGGAAGGGTCATTCTGGCTCTTAGCACTCTCCAATGGTGTTTGCTAAATGATAGCCCCTCCGGCCTTTGTTGTCAATGTGGGGGTCCTCTGTCGCCTCATCTAAGCCCCTGTTGCCTCATTTAAAAATGTACTCGAAAGGTCATTCGTTGCCTCACGTGAAAATGTACTCCAAATTGACGTAGTGTTCTTCCTGCTTCGGCCTGCTCTTTGACCGCACAAGCTTATCCAATCTCTCTTGCAGTCTGATGATCTTTTGTTTCAACTTCACCGGGTTCAGCTTCGCGTATTCCTGCCTGAGTGCCTTCTTTGCCTGCTTGGAAACAAACTCTGATTGAAGCACCCGCTGCAAAGGCGTCCTCGCCCGGTCGTATCTCTTCTTCACCTTGCTCCCGATCCGCGTCTTCTCTTTTAGCTTCATCACCTGTCTGCAACAGGCAGGCCGGTTGGAAGAAGTTCGTGTACAGCCGCAGGTGATCGTAGAGCTCATTTAACACCTCAAGCTCCCCTTCTGTGTCATGCCGCCGGTACCCGACCGCTCGCCTCACCACGGAGTAGTTCTTCTGCTTGAACAAAGCAGTTGTCGTTCTTCCGGTACGGTCTACTGCGGGTTCACCCCGTGGAATATCCCCATCTTTCCTATTCCACGGGGTGAACGTGATCTTGTTCTCACGACAGTACCGGAACAGATGGCCATTGACGAACTCGCTCCCGTTCTCTGAATCGATCCGGAAAGATCTTGAATGGGAACCTCTCCTTGGCCTCCTTGAGCCCGGCAAAGACCCACACCTGCGCCTTGTTCTTCACCCCATGGAATAAGTCCGTGAGAGAATATTCCACGGGGTGAACCGCCTCCGTCTTAAGTCCACGCCGTACATACATCGGTCACATCCAAGGTTTGGATGAAGTCCCCGCTGGGATCACCTCCCTCGTGGGACACAAGGTCGGTCTCCACAAACTAGAGGGCGTTTCTCATCCCAGTCACTGAAGGTGCGGACCGGGACTTGGTGCTTCAACAGCGTTCCTGGTTTGGTGTTCGATCTTGCTTTCAGCTGGTATTGCTTTCTTACCGGAGCAAGTAGCCGATCGATGGTCGCCGGGCTGATTGTAAGGAGCTTCTTTTCCACCTCAGCGGCAATCTTTAACTCGCCCAGCCGCCCCAGCACCGGGATGATCTCGGGAAGGTAGGGACCCAATCGCTTCCCGCAGATACAGTCACAGATTACCCAGACCTTGCGCAAGGCAACAACGACATCCCTGTCGTACTTCCTCGACCTCTTCCTTTGTTTCCTCTTCCTCTTCGTCCGTTCGTCCTCGACCAGGGTGACCTGAACCTTACCCCGCCGTCCTTTTCCCAATACCCTGGGCTTAACCCGCTCGCGTAGCACCCGGGCAGCGTAGGAGCGATTGTAGCCTGTCAGTTCGATCACCGTATCGAGGATTTCCCCCTTCTCTTTCTTGCCTGCCCGTTTGTAATCAAGCGCCAGTTGCTTTGTTGCCGCCTGTTTTTCCTTCATCGTTAGCCCCATTCCTGTCTCCTCACTCAATCCATACTTTGGTGAAGAGACACCGTAGCTTTACCCCATGGAATAAGTCCGTGAGAGAATATTCCACGGGGTGAACCTCCCGTTTCGAGTACATTCCTTAGATGAGGCAACGATACGTTTTGGAGTACTTTTTTAGCGAGGCAATGCGTACGATTGACTTATCCTCCAGCAGAGCCTATGATAATGTTATCAATATCACATCGGGGGTGGCATATCGAACAGAAAGTGAAGGTGACACCCTCGGAGGGCACCGTAAACTTCTAGGAGGTGGCAGTATGCGTAGGATAGTGGTTTTGGCACTGGTGGCCATTTTGGCACTAGGAATTCTGGGTTGGGCACAGGTGGGATCAAGTCCAGATAACCCGATCTACATGCTTCTCGTTCCGTCGACCGAGGGAGCAACCGTCGAGGAGATCGGACAGGCGATCGCCGAGGCGATCTACAATCTGACCGGTCTCTACATCGTTTCAAGCCTGCAAGCTGACTATACGGCGATGATCGAGGCGTTCGCGGCGTCGGAGGGCGACACGTTCGGAATCCCGACGACCGACCAGTACATCCGCATCTACCAGCGGACCGGCGGAAACGTCAGCCCGCGGCTCGGCTCGGTCCGTTACGGGTATGCGTGGTACTACGCCAGCCTCTACGCCCGCCGCGACAGTGGAATCCGGACGCTGGAAGACCTCAACGGGAAGGCCTGGATCTACAACGACACCGGCTCCACGTCCGGCTACGTCTTCCCGAACATGATCTTCGAGCGGGAAGGGATCGAGTTCTCGAGCATCGTCACGTCCGGCGGCCACACGAACTCGATGGTCGCGCTGATCGAGGGACAGGGCGACTTCTGCACCGGCTACGGCTCCGCGCCCGGCGCACCGGCGGGCTGGTCCGGAGACAGGTGGGAATTCGGCGACGACCCGGAGATGTGGCTCTGGGATCGCTGGAACAACGACCTGTTCCGCCCTGAGTTCCGCGGCACCTGCTTCGACCTGCGTCGCGCGGTCCGCAAGACCTACGACTTCGACACGGTCCTGCGTGACATCGCCGTCGTCCACAACATCGGTCCGATCCCGAACGACTGCCTGGCGTTCGGACCAAACTTTGACGTCGAGACAGCCGACCTGATCGTCTGGGCGGTCAAGCAGCACATCTTGACGGAAGAGGGTGCGGCGTTGTGGGGCGACGAGAATTTCTACGAGTGGACGGCCGTCGCCGATATCGACGACAGCTTCTACGACGGATACCGCGAGATTCTCGGCCTCCCGATTCCGGATCGAGACTAGGTAGGCCACGAGCGGTACATCGGAATCAACGCGGGAGGGAGACATCCCTCCCGCGTTTTCACACCTTAGGATGCACCCACCATGGACGAACTGATACGCGTAGAGCATCTGACGAAGGTCTACGAACGCGGCGAAGTCCTCGCCCTCAACGACATCAGCTTCACCGTGAAGCGGGGCGAGTTCCTCGTTCTCATCGGCCTCTCCGGCTCGGGCAAGTCGACGCTCCTTCGCTGCATCAACCGGCTGATCGAGCCGACCGCCGGACGGATTCTGTTCGACGGAATCGATGTGACCAGGGCGTCGGCGAGGCAGCTCCGTCAGCTGCGCCGCCGGATGGCGATGATCTTCCAGCAGTTCAACCTGGTCAGACGGTCGTCCGTGCTGACGAACGTCCTGTCCGGCCGGCTGGGATACGTCAATCCGGGCGCCTCGGCGATCCACAAGTTCCCCAAGGAGGATCTCGAGTCGGCGTTCGCCAATCTCGAGCGGGTGGGAATCCCGGAGCAGGCGTACAAGCGCGCCGACGAGCTCTCAGGCGGTCAGCAGCAGCGCGTCGGGATCGCGCGCGCGTTGATGCAGAAGCCGGACCTGCTGATGGCCGACGAGCCGGTCTCCGCCCTCGATCCGGCGACATCGCATTCAGTGATGCAGTACCTCGAGCAGATGAACCGGGAGGACGGAGTCACCGTCATCGCCAGCCTTCACTTCCTGTCGCTCGCCCGACGCTACGGAACGCGAATCCTCGCGCTGAAGGATGGGGGGATCGTTTTCGAGGGATTGCCGTCCGAGATCGACCGCGAGAAGTTCAAGGAGATCTACGGTGAAGAGGCCGAAGAAGTCGAAGTCCGCTAGTTACTACACCCTTACGGATCGGCTCGCCGTGCTCCGCCCGCGAATCTTGGCGTTCGCGTTGGATTGGGTCTCTTGGGGTTTCATCGCCTACGGGGTGATGTACCTCCTCAACAAGTACTGGTACATCCGCCACGTCAATTTCTACGGGCGCCTGACGCTCCCCGGATGGGGCTGGCCGGCGGTGATCGTCGCGACGTTCGAGCTGGCGATGCTCAGCCACGCGTTCACGCAGTCGATCGGCCTCAGCCTGTTCGGGCTGCGGCTGTTCGGCCCGGGCTACGCCCCGGTACCGCTCCGTCAGCGCCTCGCGCGGTTCGTCGCGATGCACGTCGGACTCGTCCTCCAGCCGCTCGCGCTGTTCACCGACCGGCCGTTGGGAGCGCTCGTCCACGACACAGAGAAGACCGGACGGATGGTTCAGATCGCCAAGGTCAAGGACGAACTCCCGGCCGAGAAGCCGAGGAAGTGGTACGCGACGTACCGCGGGCTGTTCCTCGCCGGACTCCTCGGACTGACGTTCTGGCTCGGTTGGAAGATCACGGCGATCAATCTGCAGATGCTCGTCGAGCGGATCGGCAAGTCGGGGCACATCTGGGAGGACCTGTTCACCCCGCGGTTCACCTACTTGACCGAGCCGGTGATCCCCGGAAGGACGTTCTCGATCGTCCACTACATGCTGGAGACGATCTTCATGGCGTTCTTCGCCACCGTTTCCGGAGCGATCGTCGCGTTCCCGCTCAGCTTCCTCGGCGCGCGGAACATCATGGGCTTCAACGCCTTCGGATGGACCGTATACTCGGTCATGCGGACGTTGTTCAACGCGCTGCGCTCGATCGAGTCGATCCTAATGGCGGTCCTGTTCGCCGTCTGGGTCGGATTCGGCAACCCGTTCGCCGGTGCGCTGGCACTCTTCCTCCACACGATCGCCGCCCTCTCCAAACTCTACTCCGAGCAGGTCGAGGCCGTCGATCCCGGCCCGCTCGAGGCGATCGCGACCACCGGAGCGCGGCGTTGGCAGGTCGTCGTCTACGGCGTCATCCCGCAGATCATCCCGTCGTACCTCGCGTTCACACTCTACCGTTGGGACATCAACATCCGCATGGCGACGATCATCGCGCTCGTCGGCGGAGGCGGAATCGGAACGCTGCTCTTCTACTTCAAAAACGAGGTCGGCCGCCTGGATGATGCGTGGAATCAGGTCGGCGCGGTCATCGTCGCGATCGTCATCGTCGTCTGGGCGCTCGACTACATCAGCGCCAGGGTGAGGGAGAAGATCGGATGACGCCGCAGGATCAGTACTACGCCGGATTCATGAGCAAGCGTCCCACCTGGGGAAAGGCGCTTCGGGCGTACCGCAAGGACCTTGCCGTTCTCGTGACGGACCTTGTCGTCGTCATCGCGCTGTGGGGTCTGGCGTCGTTCATCTGGAACGACCTCGCGCACGGGACGCGCGACTTCCTCTCCGTGCCGTGGTGGATCATGCTCGTCGTCTGCTTTGAGCTCGCGCTCGTCTGGTCCACCTTCACCGTCAGTCCTGGGATGAGGCTCCTCGGACGCCGGACGATCGACGCGCGAGACGGTCGCCCCCTGATCGGAAGGCGCCTGCTTCGCGTCCTGCTGCTCCACGGGCTTCCGCTTCTCGTCTTCCCGACCCTGGCCACGACGCGCTACACGCCGTGGCAGGACCGGCTCGCCGGATTCCGATCGGTCAGCGCCGCCGAGGTCCCGGATCCGCGGCGCCCTTGGTATCGGACGAGCTGGATGGTCGCGATCGTCGTCCTCGCGGTCGCGATGTACCTCGCCTCGGCCCTGTTCACGCAGGTCGACCTGGTGAAGCTGTTCACCAATGCCTCCGCCACGTCGGAGATCTGGGATCGGATCTTCCACCCCGACTGGTCGATCCTCGGCCTCGGCGTCCGCCTGCTGATCGTCACGCTGTTCATGGCGTTCATGGCGACGCTGTTCGGGGTCCTCGTCGCCGTCCCCTTGAGCTTCCTCGCCGCGCGGAACCTGGCACGCGGTGTCGTCGGGCGATCGATCTACACGTTCCTCCGCGTCCTGATGAGCATCGTTCGATCGATCCAACCGCTCATCTGGGCGATCATCTTCGTCGTCTGGGTGAGGACCGGCGCGGCGGCGTTCGCCGGGGCGCTGGCGTTGTTCGTCCATTCGGTCGCCGACCTGACGAAGCTCTACTCCGAGCGGCTCGAGTCGATCGACCCCGGGCCGGTGGAAGCAATAAGGGCCACCGGAGCGAATAAACTGCAGGTGATCCTCTACGGAATCGTCCCCCAGATCATCAACCCGTACCTCTCGTTCACAATCTACCGATGGGACATCAACGTCCGGATGGCGACGATCATCGGTCTCGTCGGCGGAGGGGGAATCGGGCAGCGGCTCCTTCAGCTGACCCGGAACTGGGTCTGGGATCAGGCAATCGTGCTGATGCTGTTGATCATGGTCGCGGTGTGGGCGATGGACTACAGCTCATCGCGCCTGCG
>JAUWYG010000118.1 GCA_030615945.1 Candidatus Bipolaricaulota bacterium
GTGAAGTGCCCAACCGGGCTTGGGTAAATAGCATCCCCCTCATAGATCACTATTCGATATCGGTAGGTCGTCCCCGGTTTCAGATTCCCGAGCCGTATCTCCGCAACCCCTTTGTGCGGCTCAAAGGTAAGGGTCTCCTCCCAAACCTCAGTGGCGTCGTAGACCGCTGCCGTAGAGTAATGAAGATCAACCTCCACCGCCCGCAAGGTGTTCCACGAGATGGCAACAAAGTCCTCTCCGATCGCCCCCAGGTTCGGCCCCCAAACCCATGGGGATTCAATCTCCTGACCGAGGGCTAAAGCCGCAAGGACCATACTCAAGAAAAGCCCGACGAGAAGGACCGACGTTCTTTTACTAATGCACCCCTTTATCCTGTTCATCTCATCCCTCCTCGATCACGATCTAGTCTAGCAATTCGAGTGTTCTGCTCAAACTCTCTTTTCACGTTCTTTCGTTCAAGCATTCCCGTAACCTTGACCGATTCTCTCACGTAGTCGGTCCGCGCGTCAATTCCAGCCTCGATAAAGGTATCGAATGCACAACCATTGAAGGAGAACTGGCTGTCGTGGTTCACAACACCACTCCTTTATCGGTCCGCTTGAACTAGGATCACCCCTCCCGCAACGCTAGAATAGGGCAGAGTACGAGGCACATCAAGGAGTGATGGGATGAGCGCCTTCCACAAGGGGCTTATTCTATCTGTTAGGAGGGGTCCATGGCCAGAGGGATATCCGTAATGCCAATCGCCATCGCGGTGGAGGCAATCGGCAAGTTCTTCCCCATCACCGGAGGAAGGATTCCTGTCCTTGATCGGGTGTCGATCGACATTATGGGTGGAAGCTGGGCGACGATCATCGGGCCATCGGGGTGTGGGAAGACAACTTTCTTAAAGATCATGGCCGGGCTCTTGCAACCGGACTCCGGAAGAATCCTGACCGATGCCAGAGAGGGGGACCCACGAGGACTAATCGCCTACATGCCACAGTCAGACACCCTGCTTCCGTGGAGGACAGCACTTGACAACGCCATCCTCGCTTCGGAGATCGAGGGCCGCCCGCGGGAGGAGGCAAGAGCGAAGGCGAAAAGGCTCTTCGCCCGTTTCGGCCTCGCCGGATTTGAGGCCCTATATCCGGCTGAACTCTCCGGAGGGATGCGACAGCGCCTCGCTCTCATCCGAACCTTTCTTGCCCACCGCGAGGTTCTCCTACTCGATGAACCACTCGGCTCACTCGACGCGCTGACGAGAGCAACACTGCAAGACTGGCTGCTATCGGTCTGGGAGGAACTCGGTAAGACGATCCTTCTCGTCACCCACGATGTAGAAGAGGCGATCCTCCTCTCCGATCGAATCCACCTTCTTTCCGCACGACCAGCCCACGTGCGGAAGGAATTCACCGTCGAGTTTCCTCGACCCCGCTCTCGCACCGCTGAGCCCCTCGTGAAACTCAAAGGGGAGATCCTCGATCTCATTCACGCGGAGGCGTTTAATGCTTAAGTTGCTCAAGGAATACACTGGAGCTTTCCTCCTCTTAGCTCTCTTCCTCCTACTGTGGGAGGTTGGGGTGAGGCTATTCAACGTCCCGTTCTACATCCTCCCTACCCCGAGTCGTATCCTCCTTGTCTTCTTCTCAAATCTCCCACTTCTTCTTTCTCACGGATCGATGACAATCCTCGAGGTGGCGATGGGCATGCTCATCGGGGGAGCTGGAGGGATCGTGCTTGCTCTTATCATTTTCTACTCCCCGTCCTTGGAGCGAGCAGTCTATCCACTCATTATCGCCTCACAGATGATCCCGATCTTTGCCATTGCCCCTTTGTTAGTGGTCTGGTTTGGCTACGGCCTCTGGTCAAAGGCGACCGTGGCCGCACTGATAGTCTTCTTCCCAATCGTCGTCAACGCAGTCGATGGGCTCCGTTCAGTGAGTGGGGAGACAATCGATCTATTGCGCTCACTTCACGCAAGCGAGTGGCAGATCTTTCGGGTGGTGCGCCTGCCAGCTAGCCTTCCTTCCTTTTTCTCTGGGTTGAAGATCGGGATTACTTTGAGCGTCGTCGGAGCGACAATCGGGGAGTGGATCGGCGCAAAGAAGGGGCTGGGGTATCTAATGATCCAGTCAAACGCCCTTCTAAGAATTGACTTGGTCTTTGCGTCGATTCTCACACTTTCCCTCCTCGGTTTGTTTCTTTTCGGAGCACTCCGTATCATCGAGCAGCATGTGCTACGATGGCGTACTCGGGTTGAAGTGAACAAGACCTTGAGGGTCAAACAGTGAAAAAAATCTTTGCCATATCGATCGCTATTTCTCTGCTCTGCGCGGCGATCGCTATTTCTTTACTCCTCTGGCTGAGTGCACCCGCCGTCTCGAAGATCAGTGTGATCCTCGATTTTTTCGCCAATCCCAATCATGTTCCAATTTACGTAGCTGTGGAAAAGGGATTCTTCGCTGCAGAGGGAATTGAGGTAGAGATCCTCATCCCAGCCAACCCGAGTGACCCGGTTAAGCTCGCGGCGGTACGGACAGTCGATGTGGCGCTGACCCCTCAGATCAACTTTCTCATTGCCAAAGCAGCGGATCTCCCGTTGATCGCGATCGGTGCCCTGATCGAGACCTCGCTCGGTGGGCTGCTCAGTCTCAAGGAATACGAGATTGAAGAGCTCTCCGACCTGCGGGGAAAGCGAATCGGCTACTCGCTGGCTCCGCTTGAGCCGATCCTGTGGCGCACAATGCTCGCCTCGGTCGACGTTGGCTCAGATGAGATCGAGCTTATAAATGTAGGGTTTAACACCGTTCTTTCCCTTCTCTCGCACAATGTGGACGCGATCGGCGCCTTTCGCAACTTCGAGCTTCCCCAGGTCGAGTTACTCGGTCACGAGCCGGTCTACTTTCCTCAGGAAGACTACGGTGTACCTGAGACCTACGAGATCCTCCTAGCAGTGAACCAGCAACTGATCAAAGAGCGCTCCGGGGAACTTCGCGCGTTCATCGCCGGCCTGGCACAGGGGATCGCGTACACCATGGAGCACCCACAGGAGGCGTTCGAGGTCTTCCTTCATGCCCGTCCAGATCTCGATGATGAGCTAAACCGCCGCGCATACGCAGCGACCCTTCCCCTTTATGCGGAAAGGGCAAGGCACGATGCACCACAAAAGTGGGAGAGCATGCAAGGCTACCTCTTCCAAAATGGATTGATTGATAAGCTATTCCCGCTCGAGGAACTCTATACCAACGAATTCCTTTAAAAAACATTAACCAAGGAGGCAGGATGAGGAAGCGGAAGATGGGGAGGTTAGAGGTGATCACCGGCTGTATGTTCTCCGGGAAGACCGAGGAGTTGATCCGTCGGCTGGAGCGGGTGAGGATCGCCCGTGGGAGCGTCATGCTGTTCAAACCAACGATCGACGATCGCTACAGCCAGCGGTCTGTGACCACCCACTATGGACGCGAGTTTGAGGCCCTTCCCCTCAAGCCAGGTGTTGAGTCACTCGACGCGCTGGTTGAGGCAGCCAGTGAGGAGGCAGTCCACAAGTGCTCCGTAGTCGCCTTTGACGAGGGGAACTTCTTCTCGGAGAGACTTCCAGAGCTCTGTAAACAGCTGATAGGGCAAGGCAAACGGGTGATCGTAGCCGGGCTTGACCTCACCTTCGCCGGTGAACCGTTTGGCCCTATGCCGACCCTGATGGCCCTTGCCGACCAGGTGGACAAGCTACAGGCAGTCTGCGTTAGGTGTGGAGGGATCGCCACCCGCTCCCAGCGCCTGATCGACGGGAAGCCAGCTCCGGCGAACGATCCTGTGATCAAGGTAGGCGGGTCAGGCTCCTATGAGGCCCGCTGCCGGGACTGCTACGAAAGAGGATAACAGCGAAGGACCTTACAGCTTGCTGCGGGGTTCTTCATTCACACTAAGTACGTCTCGCCATCGTGGCAGATGATGAGCCCCTCGATCGACTGCGGCTCCCCACTCAGGTGGGTCGCCAGAACGGTGGCGCCTTGTTCACGCAGCCTCTCGGTAAGTCGGGAGACGGTTGAGACATTGAGGTGGCCGGCGTCTTCGGTGTCGTCGAGGTGGGTGAACTCAAGGACCACGAGCCCTGCTCCATCGATGAGGCGGTGAAGCTGTGGACATTCACCCGTATCGCCGGTGAAAACAATCTCCCTTCCTTTATAGGCGAAGCGATAGCCGTAGGCTTCCAGCCCGAAGTGTTCTAGCCTCACAGCTTGAAACGCGA
>JAUWYG010000076.1 GCA_030615945.1 Candidatus Bipolaricaulota bacterium
GGTATTGAGACTCTCCTACGCGAGACCTCGCCGTTGACAGCGAAGCCGCTCCTTTACGTGGTGAACGTCGGGGAAGAAGGGGAGAACGAGTGTTCGCGGGCTGTTAAGCGTATAGCGGGCGAACATGACAGCGAGGTGATCGTAATCCGCGGTCGGATCGAGGCGGAGATCTTAGAGGTGGCGGCAAGCGAGGAGGAGCGGGCGATCTACCTGCGGGAGTGGGGCCTTGAGAATACTGGCCTTGAGGGGTTGATCCACGCCGGGTATCGAGCCCTTGCCCTTATCACCTTCTTCACGTTTGAGGGGCCGGAAGTGCGGGCATGGACAGTTCCTCAAGGGACCACCGCCCCTAAGGCGGGGGCAAAGATTCACTCCGACTTCGAGGAGCGTTTTGTCCTTGCGGAGGTAATGAACTTGGGAGAGCTCCTTGCCACAGGGTCGGAGAAGGCGTTGCGTGAGGCGGGGCACGTTCATCGCGCGGGACACGATTACGTAGTTAAAGATGGCGATGTGATTCACTTCATCTGCGCATGAATCCCCTCATCTATGCTGATGACGACCATGGTTTACCACGTGTGGTGGAGGAAATCCTTGAGGTTGGAGGAATCCTGATCTTTCCCACCGACACCGTGTTCGGAATCGGCGGTAACCCCTGGGATGAACGGGCACTAGCTTCGGTGCAGGCGATGAAGAGCTGTTGCGAAGATCGGCCGTTCACCCTTCATTTGCCGACACGCGCGTCGATCGAACGTTTTGCGTATCTCGATGATTGGATGCGGACGGCCCTTGAAAGGTGTCTTCCTGGCCCGTACACCTTTCTCCTGCAAGCCAGTGAGGAGGCACCGCGCTCGGCAACAAAGGAGGGGAAGGTTGGAGTGCGCGTCCCCGACCACCCGTTTTTCACGAAAGTCATGGCAAGGATCGCAAGGCCGCTCTTCGGAACTAGCGTCAACCGCACTGGCGAGCCACCACTTCAGAACATCGATGAGATGATTGAACGCTTTGGCGGTGTTGACCTGATCGTAACGGGAACGATTGGGAGAGGGACCTCCTCGGCGATCATAGATCTCACGGTGAGCCCACCACAAGCGCTGCGCGGGGAGCTTCCAGAAGGTCTGCTGTGAGGCGGCTCGCTCCGGTCGCTCTTTTTTCGATAACCGTGATCTGGGGGTGGACCTTTGTTCTCGTAAAGGAAGGGATGGAGCTCGTCGGTCCATTCACCTTTCTCGCCGCTAGATTCTCCCTTGCCTTCCTCCTTCTAGCCCTCCTGTTTTACCGATCACTTAAGAGAATTAAGCGATAGAGCCTGATCTATGGAGCGATCGTGGGGGTAGCTCTTTTTTTCGGCTACCTGTTTCAGACATGGGGACTCTCTTACACTACCGCCACCAAGAGCGGCCTTATCACTGGCCTGTCAGTCGTTATCGTTCCGGTCATCTCTTGGGGGCAGTAAAAAAACGGGTGCACATCTCTGTTTGGCTTGGAGCTCTCCTTGCCGTTGTCGGATTGAGTCTCCTAATCTTGGGGAAAGGAGCGATTACCACCATCAACCTCGGGGATGTGCTTACCCTAGCCTGCGCCGTCTCCTTTGCTCTTCATATCATCTTTGTCGATCGATTCATCCGACGGGTCGACTACCGTCAGCTCCTTCTCATCCAGGTGGGGGTGGTCGCCCTCCTCAGCCTAATCGGAGCGTTGAGCCTGGAGGGGCTTCCACAGCGCTTTCCTTCTGTGTTGATTCGAGGAGTTCTCGTGACCGGCCTGGCAGCTACCGCACTCGCACTTTATGTCTTAAATCGGTTTCAGAGATACTCGACTGCGTCCTACACGGCGATCATCCTCACCATGGAGCCAGTGTTCGCTGGGTTGTTTGGCTTTCTCTTTCTTGGCGAGATCCTCACCGCATGGTAGCTCTTCGGCGGTGTTCTCATACTTGTTGGTATAGGGTTCCCAGGCTTGTCGGAGGAAGAGCTACCTAAGGATCTCTAAGCGAGAACAAGCAGGCAAAGGTGCAATTATTAAGTTGGACTAACCTCTTTCGACATAAAGGAAGATTATTCCCATACCGAGCATGGCGAGAACTGCGCCGCCAGTAGCCTTAAGGGCAGCTATCTCGTCAGAGTGTGCGGTCACTAGAAGTCCATGCTTACGCAGGGTCAGTTACGTGGAATCGGCTCAAAGCGGGCGATGAAGTGACGCAGTGGGCCTTCTCCCTCGACGATTCGGTAGCCTGGGAGGGTCCCCTTCCGTTTAGTGATCGCCGCTGTTCCCTTGATCACTGTGTCCAAGTGCTCGCGGGTATACATCCGCCGTGGAATGGCTAGTCGGACGAGCTCGAGCTTGGGGTAGACCTCGTTTCCATTCGCGTCCTTTTGGGCGAACATCACGCTTCCCACCTCGACCGCCCGTACCCCCGCCTCCACGTAGAGCTCCACCGCGAACGACAGTGCAGGAAACTCCTTCCGCGGAAAACCGGGCAGGAGCGTGAGGGCATCTATGTACACCGCATGACCGCCGATTGGCTCGACGATAGGAATTCCTTCCTCCTTTAAACCTTCGCCAAGATAGCGCGCTTGGCCGATGCGGTCTCGAAGGTAGCTGAGGTCGAGCGCCTCGTATAGCCCGACTGCGATCGCCTCCAGGTCGCGGCCGGCGAGGCCCCCGTAGGTGGGGAAACCTTCCATTAGAATCAGCCGCTCGCGCGTGGCTGCGAAGATCGCTGCATCGTTCATGGCGAGAATCCCGCCGATGTTCACGAGTCCATCCTTCTTGGCACTCATTGTAATCCCATCGGCAAGCGAGAAGATCTCGCGGGCGATCTCGATCGGTGCAACTTCGTGATATCCCTCCTCCCGCTCGTGGATGAAGAAGGCGTTCTCCGCGAAACGGCAGGCGTCGATGAAGAAAGGGATGTCATGCGCTCGTGCGATCTTGCTTACCGCACGTAGGTTGGCAAGGGAGACCGGCTGACCGCCACAGCTGTTGTTGGTGATCGTCATCATGATGAGCGGGATCCGTTCCCGGCCGACGTCCTCAATCAGGGAGATAAGCTTGTCTGTATCCATATTACCTTTAAACGGTAGGATCTTTCGCGGCTCGAACGCCTCTTCGATCACCAGGTCGACCGGCTTGCCGCCGTTTGCAAGGACGTTCGCTCGCGTGGTATCAAAGTGCATGTTGTTGGGGACGATGTCGCCCGGTTTGATCATCGCCGAGAAGAGGACGTTCTCCGCGGCGCGGCCCTGATGGGTGGGAAGCAAATACTCAAACCCGAAGATATCGGAGACGGCGGCCTCAAATCGGCTGAAGCTTCGGCTACCGGCGTAAGATTCATCCCCGCGCATCATTGCCGCCCACTGCTCCTGGCTCATCGCTCCGGTCCCAGAATCGGTGAGAAGATCTACATAGATATCCTCAGCGCGAAGGTTGAACACGTTGTAGTGGGCCTCTTTAATCCGTTGCTCCCGTTGTGCGTGCGAAAGGAGCGTGATCGGCTCAACCACCTTGATGCGATACGGCTTGTAAGGAGCCTCTTTACTGCCCACCTTCACCCTTCCTTAGGGCTGTTTAGAAGTAGAAGTGGATTCCAGTCCCGATTGCCATGGTTATCTCACCTTCTGTGGATAGCACCGCACCAAACTCCACGTTCCAGGCAAGGCTCCTGGCAAACGGAAAGCTGAACTCGATCCCACCGACGCCAGAAAAGACTATCTCGGTCTCACCGTAGGGAGAGAAGGGGAGCGTTGCTCCTACTGCGGTGTAGAAGTCAACAGCTGGGGTGTCGCTCACCCGATATAAAAACCGTACTGTGGCACTGCCCTCAAGCTCACCAAGATTCCCCCACAGAAAAACAATTCCCTCCGCACCGACATTGGGGGTGAACCAGTAGCGTCCACTGACAAGGCCTCCCATGGGGAGACCGACCTGCATCCCAATCCCCAGGGTGCGTCCTTCGGACAGGTTCTCTTCCTGCGCAAAGGATGTAAGGGCCAAAGTGAGTAGCAGCACCATCACAGACACCAGGTAAATCTTCCTTTTCATGTTTACCCTCCAGGCGTGAGATGTTTTATCATAGTCCGCAGGCAGGTTGTGGGCAACTAATTCTGGCTTTTAGTTTCATTTGACGCGAGGTTGGATCCGCCATTTAATAGGAAAGGTTCAATTGCGTGGGGTAAGGAGGGGGACGATGCACGAGGCGATCGATCGGGTCATTGAGGCGGGGCAGTTCGAGACACTGGCCGAAATACTGGAGACAGCACGGACTCCAGAGGTTCGCTATGCGATCAAGCAGATCGCTCGTTTTGCAGACGGGGATGAGATGCTTCTTGAGCAAGCGACAGGATGGGCGAAGCGGCCGGAGCCGGTGTCCCGGCACGTTGCCTGCGGTCTCCTCCCCGAGAGTTACCGGCACGATCCCGTGGCGACGATCTCTCTTCTCCTTCGCCTGGCTGATGATTCGGACTGGACGGTGCGGGAATCGGCCGGGGACGCATGTGGGAGGCTCCTACGGAAGGACTTCACGAGGATGATGGAGGTCTTACGCGAGTGGCGTGAGCATCCTTCGGAGAACGTGCGCAAAGCGGTGGTGATCGCGGCTATGAAGGCGGCGAAGACGCGACGGCTGGAGTGGGCAGAGCCGCTCCTTAAGCTGATCGAGCCCTTACTCTTTGATCGCCATCCCCACCTGCGCCGCAACCTGGGCCCACTTGCCCTCGGGACCGCCCTTCTTTTCTACTACCCCGATATGACCTTTGAATATCTCGTCAAGTGGTCGACGTTGAATGATGAGCAGGTGTTGTGGAACGTGGCCATGGCCTTCTCCGCTTCCGCTGGGCCACTGCTGGTAAAGAAGGCGCTGATCATTCTGCGTAAGCTGTCCCTGGACGAGCGGCGTTACGTATGGCGGGCGGTCGCCGCGGCGATGTGGAAGCTAGGCCGCAAGAAGCCGGAGATCGTTCGGCCGGAGCTCACTCGCTGGTTGGAGGACGAACGACGGGTCAATGTGGCCCGCGAGGCGTTGAAGTTCCTGTAGCACATCTAGCAGAGGCTTATCTCTCCATCTTCATAAAAGACCTCCACTGGATACCCTAAAGCTTGCTGGGGGGAGGAAAGTGGAGATTCGCCGAAGGCGAATCTGGTTGTTGTTTGTACGAGCTACATGAACTCTGTCAGGAACAAACCTCTCAACGTCGGAGACAAGCTCCGACGCTACGAAAAGATGGATGTAGCATCGCACCTTGTGTGCGACGTTATCTCTGGCGCGACACAGCGCTACATCAAACTGCAACATAAGGACCAACTCCGGTTAGATCTTCAGCTTTTGCCTTTCAATGCCCCTTTAGCTTGCTGCGGGGTTCTTTACTTAGTGAGAGGACTCACCCTCTTGACTATAATTTTATCATTATGGCAAGAGAAGAACGTTCTGGTGGGAAACCCGGCGTAGTGATCACGGGGAGTTCGCGAGGGATCGGAGCGGCGATCGCAGTGCGTCTTGCTACCGTCGGCTACGGGGTGAGTGTGAACTACCTGACAAACCGTGAGCGTGCGGAGGCGTTGGTGCGAAAGATCGAGGTCGCCGGTGGGAGGGCGTTTGCCTTCCAGGCCGACGTCGCTTTATTCAAAGAGGCCGAGGCGCTGGTGGAGGAGACGGCGAAACGGTTCGGCGGGATACAAATTGTGGTTAACAATGCCGGCTTCTCCCAGCACTGCACGGTGCAAGAGTTGACCATTAAGGACTGGGACCGCTCCCTGGCCGTCAATCTCTCCGCTGCTCTTTACACGGTGGAAGGCGGCTCTTCGCTATATAAAGGAGGAGCCTTGGGGACGAATCGTCAATATCTGTTCGCTTCGGGCGATGACCGGTTCGGATCACGGTGCGCACTACGCGGCGGCGAAATCTGGTCTGATCGGTCTGACGAAGTCACTCGCGCTAGAACTGGCTCCGAGAATCACAGTAAACGCAGTCTCACCCGGCTATACCAATACCGAAATGAACGCCGAGGCTCTAGCAAAGCACGGAGAGAAGATCCGCGCTAAGATCCCGGTGAAACGTGTCGCTGAGCCCGAGGAGATCGCTGCCCTCGTTGCGTTCCTCGCTTCTGAGGAGGCGGGCTACATCACCGGAGAGACGATAAACGCCAACGGCGGGATCTATATGCGCTAGAGTTTGTCCGCCCGGCATAGCGATCTATCGTGGATGTGAGCCTTGGAGATGGTTTAAGGATAAACAAGAGGGGATCAACCATGAGGTTTCGTGACTATGACCCTGGCAGGGATAAGGAAGCCGTCCATCGAATCTGGCGGGAGATCGGTTGGATAAAAAAGAGGAAAGAGGGAGAGGCGATGGACCTGTTCCTCGAGAGCTCTCGCGCAATGGTGGCAGAGGTAAACGGTGAGGCTGAGAGTCTGGTGGCCACCGTCTCTGGTTCGATCCGCTATCTCAAGGAGGATCTTACTCTCTCCGCTCTGGCGGGTGTGACTACGGGTCGGATTGCCCGCAAGCGTGGACTGGCAAGCCAGTTGGCCGCTATGGCCATAGCACGTGACGCAGCGCAGGGTGCGCTCGTGTCAGCGTTGGGGATGTTTGAGCAGGGATACTACAACCAACTGGGCTTCGGCACTGGCGGATACGAACACTGGTGTTCCTTCGATCCGGCGCAACTTGACGTAGAGCTATCGCCTCGTATTCC
>JAUWYG010000125.1 GCA_030615945.1 Candidatus Bipolaricaulota bacterium
GCGCCCGGTAGTCACGGATGCGATCCAAGTTACCGCCCCGGTAGCCTGTTCCGTCATCCACATAGTCGATAGAAAGGACGAGCTTACCTTCAGCCGCGATCTTGAAAAGATAGGAGAGGCGACAGTCTGTTTCCTCCTGTGGTTGAGGCTCGGTCTCGTCGTACCAGAGGTCCTCAACCCCGATCCCAGAGATCGCGGCCAGATACGAACGATCAGTATCGAAGTCGAGGATCCGCTCGCCGTTTTGAGGAATGATGTTAAAATAAGATCGCACCTTCTCCTCCCTGCAATAGCGAGCTATCTCTTTCACAAAGGCGATCATCCACTGTGCAGCAAGTTCTTCACTGGGGCGAATGGACTCACCGTTTTGAGGATCGGCCCAGTACTCGAACGCGTCGATGACATCAAGGTAGACTCCAGCAAAGCCCTGCTCAAGAACCCGGTCTAAGTAAGAAAAGACGATCCTCTGCCAACCCTCTTCCCAGTAACGGACCTTGTAGTTCCCCTCCCAGCCAGGGTTGGCCCGTCCAAGCCAGGACGGAGGATTCTCCTTCCAAGAGGACTCCCAGTAGAAGCGGTAGTCCTCGGCTTCGCCGATGCTCAGATAGCAGATGGGGATTATCCCACAAGCCACAATCTCACCGATCTCCTTTTGCGTATAGCGTGCCTCATCAGAGCCGTCCCTGGAGTAGTCCATGACCACAAGATCAAACCCGGACCGCATGACAGTTTCAGCCTCGGCATCTTGAAGGATGCAAAGCCAGCTTCGCGGGCTAAGGACAGGCTTCTCACCATAACCCACCCGGATTAAACCGAGCGAACAGACGAGAATGCCCACCAGTGCCACCAAGAGGAATATAGGTCGCTTACTCACTTTGCTCTCCTCACGCCCTCAAACCACGTGTTGCCACTATTAAGCAATAGATTACAAACCAGTTGCGAAAGTAAGCAATGATGAGCACAATGCACGCAGCACACCGCGATAAACAGGAAGGTACGTCCATGCAATCTTACAGGAAGACCGCTATCGTTTATCTCGCCCTCTTCTCCGCGATGCTTATCTGGGGCCTTTCCTTCCTGGCAACCAAGGACGTGGTAAAGACAGTCCCGATCTTCACCCTCCTCTTTCTCCGCTTCATCGTAGCGACAATCCTACTTGGAATCCTCGGTGGAATCCAGAGAAGGTTACGCCTCCCCCGCCGGGATCTTCTAACTATGGCCGCGCTGTCACTCCTAAGCCCTGTTGGCTACTTCCTGTTTGAGACCTTCGGTATCTCTCACACACAACCGAGCCACGTGGCGGTGATCATCGCCGCGATCCCCACTGTCGTTTTCTTGATAGCTTTTTTCCGCCGGCAAGAGCGGGCGACGTGGAACAAGGGACTAGGGATTGTCGTTGCCTACATAGGTATCTTCCTCATCATTGGCTCGGGACGTCATGAGACCGGAGCGAGCCTTACAGGCGACCTTCTCATCCTCGGTGCGGTGCTCTGCGCTGCCACACGGACCGTCCTCATCGTGGATGTACTGAAACGCGTCACTCCTATTCAACTCACGTTCTATCAGTTCTTCTTCTCCCTTTTCCTGTTCGGCCCGCTTGCGGCAACCGACGGCCTGCGCTGGCTCACACAGGTCACCCCTACGATCGTATCCGAGATTCTGTTCTTGGGCGTCCTCTGCTCGGCTGGTGCCTTCTTCGCCATGCACTATGCCCTTGTGCATCTCTCCGCTACAAAGGTCGCGGTCTCGGCGAACTCCATTCCTATCATCACCCTGTTTGCCGAGGTTCTCCTTATGGGAGGAAGCCTCACTTTCTTCAAGGTGCTGGGAACGTTAGCAACGATCGCCGGAGTGGTGTTGACGCAACTGGATAAGGTGAACCTAAAAACGGTGGTCGAAGGGATCGAGGAGGGGTAGTGTGACGAAGGGATGGGTTGATCATTCGTGCACCCTCTGGAAGAGGATGAAGCTTCACCCGACGCGCTCACGCGCGGTGGTCCGTCTCGCCTACCCAGTGGCATTAGGGATGCTCTCCATCACCCTGCTGAGTGTCGTCGACACGGCGATGCTCGGGCGCCTTGGCGCGGTCCCGCTTGCCGCCGCTGGAATCTCCGGTGTTGGATACTTTGCTATCGTCTTCTCGTTGGCCGGAATCGGGGTCGGCGTCCAAACCCTCACCTCGCGCCGCTACGGCGAGGAGAACTACGCGCAGTGCGGCCACATCCTCAATGCGGGGCTACTATTGGCCTTAATCGGTGGGATCCCATTGGTTGCGGCAGGACCCTGGGTCGCCGCAGCCTTTGCTCCGTTACTATCCGGTGAACCGCAGGTTGCGCACTTTGGGGAGCTTTACTTGCGGTACCGCTTCCTTGGAGCGGCGTTTTTGCTCCTCAATATGGTCTACCGCGGATTCTTCAGCGGAGTGGGAAGCACTAAGCAAGTAATGACTTCAGCAATCATCGTTACTGTCATCAATATTCTCCTAGACTACCTGCTGATCTTCGGCCACGCCAGCCTACCACAAATGGGAATCGCGGGCGCGGCGATCGCCTCTACAATCGCCACCGGAATCGGGACGACCTACTTTGTAATCATCAGTCTATTGGGTCGCTATCGCAAGAGCTTCTCCCCCTACCGCCGCCTGTCGCTTGCTATTCCCTGGTTTGCCCCTATCTTTCGCCTATCCCTTCCGGTGATCGCTCAGCGATTTATCGGTAACGGAAGCTTCTTCGCGTTCTTCGCCATCGTCTCCCGTATCGGCACCTTGGAGCTTGCCGCGAGTAACGTGATCCGCTCAATCTACGGTCTATCCATCATGCCGACAATTGGACTCGGAGTCGCCGCCGCGACCCTGGTCGGGCAGAATCTCGGTGCCAGTCAGTCTAAGGAAGCGGAGCGGTATACCTGGGAAGCGGCAAAACTGGGTGCTTACCTGATGGGCGCAGTGGGACTCCTATTTGTTGTCTTCCCCAGAACGATCTTCTCCATCTACACATCCGATTCCGCTGTAATTGCGTTGGGGCGTGCTCCCCTCATCATTCTGGGGGTGATACAGGCCTTCGGCGGTGTCGCTCTTGTCATTGAAAGTGCCCTGCAGGGAGCGGGAAACACGCGCTTTGTCATGCTAGGCGAGCTTTTCGTCTGCTCCCTGTTGTACCTCCCCGTTGCCTACCTCTTGGGTCTGCGCCTGGAGTTGGGGATCGTAGGAGCTTGGTTGGGAGAGATAGTCTACTGGTCGGCCCTCGCTCTCCTTATGAGTTGGAAATTTCGCCAAGGAACGTGGAAGAAGATCCGCGTCTGAAGCACGATCCGCTCTCATCCCTGGCCGGTTGAGGCGACCCTTGCTCACATCTCTTTTACAGAGGCGGTGATCGTTCCTTGTTGAGGAAACGAGCACATCGCGCGAAGAGGACACCCATCGCACAGCGGTCGAGTATTGTGGCAGCACTTCTTCCCGTGGCAAACGAGGAGGGCGTGGTACTCGTTGTATAAAGAAGCATCCTTCGGTAGGTTTCTCATGAACAGCGCCTGAATATCAGTATACTTCGCCCTCTCCTCGATCAGGCCGAGGCGATTGAGGATCCTCCGAGTGTATGCGTCGACGACAAAGCTCGGCTTACCCGCGGCGTAGAGGATGATGGAGTCGGCCGTCTCCTGACCAATGCCCCGCACCGAGAGAAGCTCCTTCCGCAGGGAGGAAACGGAGAGGCAGAGGAGAAGGGACAGGTCTTCGCGGTGACGCTCCTCGAGGAAGCGCAGGAACGCCTTCAGTTTCTTTGCCTTCTCGTTGTAGTAGATGCAGGGACGGATCAGGGAGGCGATCTTTTCAAGAGGTGCCTTGCTCAGCCGCTGCGGCTCCATCAGTCCGGCTTCCTTAAGGGAAGAGATGGCCTTTTCTACGTTTGCCCAAGCCACCCGTTGGGTGAGGATCGCCCCGACTATCACCTCGAATGGGTTTGCC
>JAUWYG010000155.1 GCA_030615945.1 Candidatus Bipolaricaulota bacterium
CCTTCTACAACGGAAAGTGAGCGAGGTTGGACGACATGTCGTTGTTGTAGTTACTGGTGGCAATGTAGATCTTTCTTTGCTCTTGAAGGTAGCTACTACTTACAAGATACGGGGAGCTAGCCTTCAATAGGGGTTGATATGTAAAGATTGAAGGATGGTCCGATGGCCTGGGCATCCATCTAGGGAACGGGAGGTAGAACCATGGAGGAAGAGAAAACAGCTGTCTGCAACTCAACCGGGAAACTGAAGCGTGTCTTGTTGGGCAAACCGACGTACTACAAGATCATGCCCCTAAGCGACATTGCTCGCGACCTTCACGATGAAGGGGTAAAGTATGACCAAAAGACATGGCTAAAGGATTATGCAGAATTCGAAGATGTGTTCGTGCAACTAGGTATTGAGATAGGCTGGGTTGAAGTAACGCCAGAACTACCTTGGCAAGCTAGCACAAGAGACTTTGGAGTGAATACGCCAGATGGGGTATTGGTTGGTCGCTTTCGCTATCAGGAACGCAAGGGCGAGGAGAGTGTTGCCAAAGAAAGCCTTGAGAAGCTCGGTGAAACGGTCTTGCCCAAGCAGATCACTCGTGGGTGCGTAGAAGGAGGCGATTGTTTCTGGCTAGACGAGAAGACACTTATCATAGGAAATGGCAACCGCAGTACATACTCCGGATTCGAGAACGCTAGAGAGATCTTGGCCGAATACGGCAGGCGCGTTTTCGTTGTGGAGTTCCTTTCAAAGTGGAACCACCTGGACGTCATCTTCTCACCGGTTGCGGATAAACTCGCAATTGTCTGCGAAGATGCTGTGCCAGACTATTTCGTTGGGTTTCTTGACGCTCTCGGCTGGGAGTTGATCAAAGTGCCGGCTGAACATGCCTACAAGAACGAGATTAACATGCTTGCATTGGGGGAGGACAAAGTACTCTCATTCAGAGGGAACAGGCTTAACGAAATGCTTAAGGCTAGGGGGTTGGAGGTCTTTGATCCTGCGTTTACACTCTTGCCTGCTGCGGGCGAAGGTCCGCATTGCTTATCGTTTGAGTTGGAGAGAGAACCCTGAGACCGAGCTTCTGGCAGTAGATTACGAAGGGCCCAAGCGCAAACTTGCTCGACGGGGAACGTAGCTTGACCATTGCATGTATTCCAAAGAGAACATTTGGAAGTACCATTTAAGTGGAAGGATTGGGAACAGTGTTGACACTTGATGAGAAAGTAAGGCAGGAAACTGTAAAGCTCCTCCAAGCGCTGGTTCGTATTCGTAGTGGCAATCCCCCAGGGAATGAAGATGAGATCGCAGCCTACGTCAAAGATTTCCTCGCCCAAAATGGCATTGACACCACGCTTATTCCATTACAAGAGGGCCGTAGCTCGGTCGTGGCACGCATCGCGGGAAGCGAACCTGGCTCGATCGTCCTGTGCGGACACCTCGATACGGTTAACGTGAACGAGGAGAAGTGGAGCGTTCCCCCTTTCGAGGGGCGAATCGAGGACGGGAAGATTTATGGGCGAGGAACAGCAGACATGAAGGGTGGAGTGGCAGTCATCCTAGAGATCGCTAAGCTGATCACCCAGGAGGGCGAGTCCCTGAATAAGAGCCTCGTCCTCGTCCTGACGGCTGATGAGGAGTGGACATATCGGGGCGCAGCGTCGGTCGCGCAATCCGGCTTGATCGATGATGCGGAGTTTCTCCTCATCACTGAGCCGACCGGAGGACAGACCTACATCGGACAAAAAGGGGAGCTGTGGGTGGAGGCGACCTTCTCAGGGAAAGCGGCGCACGGGGCGGTTCCGGAGCTTGGGGTCAATACGATCCTGCCGGCTGCCGCGTTCTGCTTAGAGCTCGCCGCGGCCGCCGAGGGATTCAAGGAGCAGGAAGGCCGGGGTCGCACCTCGCTCAACATCGGCCAGTTTAATGGCGGGTGGCAGGTGAATGTCGTCCCGGATACGGCGCGGGTGAAGCTGGACCTTCGTGTCATCTCCAAGGAGGAGAAGGCGCGCGTCCTAAACCTTGTGCAGGGACTGGGGAATAAGGCGGCAACCCACGCCGGTGCGCGGTTCTCCTCAAAGGTGTTAAACTACAAAGCGCCGATCGTGAGTGACCTTCACAACCCCTATGTGAGGAACTTCCTTCGCGCAGTGGCCAAGGTGACCGGCTCTGTCCCCAAGGAAGAGATCGCTCCCTACTCTACTGATGCGGTTGCCATTATCCCAAAATTGGGGATCCCAGTAGTGATCTACGGGCCGGGGTCGATCGCGCAGGCCCATCAACCTGATGAGTACCTGGATCTGTCGTCCCTGTATGAGGCGCTGGACGTCTTCGCTCGGTTCCTACAAGGCTAGTGAAAGCTCGGGATGAAAGAGACAAGTATTTAGGTGGCAGGATCGAGTATCATTCTGCAGTCGTCAACAGAAGAGATGAGCTCTGCTCACACAACTAAAGAAAGGGTGATCCAATGATCAGTGAAAAAAAGGTAACGGTCATCGCCCTGGGTGGAA
>JAUWYG010000127.1 GCA_030615945.1 Candidatus Bipolaricaulota bacterium
AATAAACTGCTATATGCCTTAGAAGTGCCGAGTTTGAAAGTCAGCTGCGCACCGTTTTGCGATTGAGGTAGGTGAGGAGCCCTAGCTCTCTGGGGGTGTTAAGGTTTACAAACGAGGAGAATTCCGGATCAAAATGTTTGACCTCACATTCGGCGACCTGGCGCACGCAGAGGTGCTCATAGATACGTGTCACCTTCAGATTCCCGAGGTCAAGAGACTCCTGGATCACTGGGATCGCCGACTTTCGATATGCGGTACAGAGCGGCTCGTAGTACCCGTTCACAATCGGAACCACAACATCCACCTCCGCAGCGAGAAAGAGAAGATGTCGAACCAGCCGTGGCTTTACAAAAGGCATGTCGCAGGCAACGACGAAAGTAAGATCAGTTCTTGCGGCACACAGGCCACTGTAGATTCCCACAAGCGGACTGCGAGACTTGCGAACGTCCTCCACCGTTCGCAGGCTTCCCCGCGTGAAGCAAACTCCACGTCCAACCACGAGGGTTTCGAGAAAGAGCCCAGAAAGGCGCCCGTGAAGACTATCGATGATCGTCCCACCTGGAACTGAAAGAAGGTGCTTTGGGCATCCCATGCGCTTGGACTCGCCGCCCGCAAGCAGAATCAGTGTAGCTTTCTCCGACATCAAAGTCTCACCCGCCACCTGTGTGAATAGACATTGAACCGCTCTCCTCGGACAAAACAACATACGCAGATCCCAAGTTTTTTCGCTTCATCCACCGCCTGGAGGGTGGGTGCAGAGATCGCTGCTACGATGGGAATCCCACAGTGGGCGATCCTTAATAGCATGTGCTTTGAGAGACGCGAAGAGACGAAGATGAACGTGTTATTAAGCGCGAACCCCTGTAGCAACGCATCCCCCACGGCCTTCTGCAGCGCGCAACTTCGGCTTACGTCTTCAAAGAAGTTGAGCAACCCTGTGGTGTCGCCGATTCCTGCGGCATGTGTTCCCCCTGTGCGGCGAAAGATCATACTCCGCTGACTGCAACTTCTCGCTGCCTGAAGAAGCGTTTCTGCCGGAAGGTTGAATTCGCTCTCTATACGCATCAACGGCTCATTTCCAGAGCAACGCACCGCTTCGCTCGTCTCGACCAGAAGGTCGTTTCCTCTTGTTTTTAGCGAGGCGATTTCACCCACAGAGCTCACGATCCCCTCGGAGAGAAGCATACCATAGACAAGCTGGCGCAAGTCCGATGGCGTGCACGATATGGTGAGGACCCTCTCTCCATTGACCAGCACAGAGATGTCTGCCTCAGCTGCCAGGGTTTCCTCGATCTCTTTGGGCTTCCCCGCATCGATATGCAAGGCAGCCCGCTTTTCCATCTTCGTCATCGACAACGCGCGGCTTCCTATCAGAATGGCTTACTCGCCACTTTTCCCTTTGCGGATGTAAACAATCCAATACAGTGTGGCAACAAAGAACGCGCCACCAATGATGTTGCCAATGGTCACCGGAACTAGATTCCTGATGATCATTTTCCCAATAGTGAGGTTGGAAAGCGCACCGGTCAATCCGGCTGTGGATACGACAGTGGCCTGTCCCTTGAGGACGAGCCCCATCGGGATGAAGAACATGTTGGCCACGCTGTGCTCGAACCCGCTGGCGACGAACGCCATGATCGGGAATAAGATAGCAAAGACCTTCCCTACAACTGCACGTGCTGAGACAGCTATCCACAGCGCCAGACAAACGAGCCAGTTGCACAGAATCCCGCGTGTGAAGGCCTCCAGGAAAGTAAGGTTCACTTTAGCATTGGCGATCAACAAGGCTTTTGCACCCACGAGGGCCCCATTTGTCTTCCACAGGCCGCTCTCATACATCAATAGGACGAGGAGAAGCGACCCAACAAGGTTGGCAAAGTAAACGATTCCCCAGTTGCGCAATAGTTTCTGTATTCTCACCTGACGATCGAGAACGGATAGGAGAATAAGATTATTGCCGGTGAATAGCTCGGCACCGGCGATGACCACGAGCATCAGGCCGACACTGAAGACGGCGCCACTGATTAATTTGGCCACTCCCACTCCGATAACACCTGCAAGGTCATGGGTGACCATAGTGGCAAGCTGAGCGCCAAAGCCGATGTATACCCCGGCAAAAAAACCAAGAACCGTTAGGCGCAGGATGCTCTCTCTGGTCTTCTGTCTACATACCGTCCTCGTTAGCGTGTCAGCAATCGTTGCAGGTGTTCTGCAGTCAAATTCCATGCTTATTTCCTCCTCTAGTGTTTTACCGTCTCTTTGATCTTTTCAATACGACAAGCTGCGACTTTAAGCTCTGGGATTTTCGCCTTCGGATCCAACGCGTCGTTCGTTAGCCTGTTCGCCGCTGCCTCGGCAAAGTGGAACGGGATGAATACCGATCCCTCTGCCACTTTTTGGGTTGCCTTGACCTTGGTCTTGATCTCACCACGCCGCGTACGCACGCGCACCATCCCGCCATCTTCGAGGCCCAAGCGAGCGGCGTCGTGGGGATGGATCTCTGCGTACCCCTCATTGACGTAGGCATTCAACGCGTCCACCCGTCGGCTCATGGTGCCGGTGTGGTAGTGGAACAGGATCCGTCCTGTGGAGAGGATGAACGGGTACTCCTCGTCAGGAAGTTCCGCGGGCAAGATGAAGTCCACGGGGTGAAAACGACCCAAACCGCGGCTGAACTTCCCCTTGTGCAGGTACGTGGTTCCTGGGTGATCGTCACTGGGACAGGGCCACTGTAGTCCGTCCGGGGCTAAGCGATGGTGGTGAATCCCACCGTAGATAGGGGTCAGGGACGCGATCTCATCCATGATCTGGGCTCCATTGTTGTAGTGCATGGGGTATCCGAACTGCTCGGAGAGCTTACAGATGATCTCCCAGTCGGGTAGCGCCTCTCCCGGTGCTTCGAGGACCTTTCGCAGAAGAAGCACACGCCGCTCGGTGTTGGTAAACGTCCCTTCGGTCTCGGCGAACGATGCCGCTGGCAGGACTACGTCGGCGAGCTTGGCCGTTTCGCTTAAGAAGATGTCGCTCACCACCAGGAAGTCCAGGTTCTTCAGCGCCTCTTCCACGTGGTTCAGGTTCGGGTCTGAGACCATCGGGTTTTCGCCCATGATGATTAACCCCTTGACCTTCCCCTGTGCGGCAGCATTCATGATCTCCACCACGGTCAACCCGTTGTCGGGTGATAGCTTCGCCCCCCACGCCTGCTCGAACTTCTCACGCACTGCTGGATCAGTCACCTTTTGGTACCCGGAGTACACGTTGGGAAGGGCGCCAAGATCGCAGGCACCCTGAACGTTGTTCTGACCGCGCAGCGGGTTCACCCCGGTGGACGGTTTACCTATGTTGCCGGTGAGCATCGCCAGGTTCGCAAGCGACAACACGTTGTCCGTGCCGGTGGTGTGTTGAGTTATCCCCATCGCATAAACGATTGAAGCAGCGTCGGCCTGACTATATATCCGTGCCGCTTCGATAAGATCCTCGGCCGGAATCCCGGAGATCTCAGCCGCCCTTTCCGGGGAATACTGTTCGACAACTTTCTTGAATTCGTCGAAGTTTTCGGTCCGCTCAGCGATGAATGCTCGATCCCCGAGTCCTTCACTTAGGATCACGTTCATCATCCCGTTGATCCACGCCACGTCCGTGCCGTTTTTCTGGCGCAACCACAACGTCGCACATTTGACCAAGTCGATCTGCCGCGGATCGACCACGATCAGTTTTGCCCCGTGATAGCGAACGGCCCGCTT
>JAUWYG010000090.1 GCA_030615945.1 Candidatus Bipolaricaulota bacterium
AAGCGGCTCTCTTTGAGCAGGCGATATCTCCAGCCCAGTGGACGATCCCCAGCCATGCCTCCATGTTCACTGGACTCTACCCTACGGCACATCAGATGACCCAATGCCGACAAAGTCTCAGTCCCGACGTGCCCCATCTGGCTGAGGTACTAAGCGCCATCGGTTACCAGACACTCGGTTTTTCCAATAATCCGCTGGTAGGAGTTCTTAAAAACGGGCTTACACGGGGTTTTGACGCCTTTTACAACTATGGGGGTGTCATGCCCGGCCTGTTGAGGCCCCCTACCCACTTGCCCTGGCCTTTGAAACCCATCGCCGAAGTCTCTGCTCGTTTCTTACGCCGCATTTCCTACCCCATCCAGGACTTTGTCAGCCAATCAGAGATGGCTTTCCGCATATCACTTAATGCCTGGTTGGCGCCGTTCTGGACAAGGCTGGCGAATTTTAAGGGGCAGAATGAGCACTCAGTAAACGATATCTGCCGTTTCCTGAAACAGCGGGAAAGGATAAGGGAAAAACGTCCGTTATTCCTGTTTGTCAACTTGATGGAGACCCACATGCCATTCTGGCCGCCATGTGAGTTCGTTGATAAGGTAGCCCCCTATTTGCGCACCAGCAAAGAAGCCCGCGCCATCATGCGTACCTGGAACCGCGAAACTTGCCGCTGGAGTGCGCCACTGGACAGGCCGTTGGGCGAATTGGAACACCGCGTGCTGAGCGATGCGTATGACGCAGAGGTTTCTTACCAGGATGACTACCTGGGCCGCCTCTTTGTCGCACTGGCCGAGCGCGACAATCGGGAGAACACACTGACAATCATCTCAAGCGACCACGGCGAGGGGCTGGGTGAACACAGCTACGTGGGCCATTCCTTTGTCGCCTACCAGGAATTGGTGCACGTACCTCTCATTATGCACTGGCCAGCGCAGATAGCCGCCGGGCGGGTAAGTATCCTGGTCAGTACCCGACGTATCTTCCACACGATACTGAACGCTACCGGAAGCCTGCCCAGTACTGTGCCGGATCTGGCCCTGGCTGAAATCGACGCGCTCACGCTGCGAGAGACACGCAATGGCCGTGATCCCGAAGAGGGCACTGCATATGTTGAAGTCTACCCTCCACTCGACATCGTCAGGAAGATGAGGCGGCATCAACCGGAGCTGATCGAACCATTTGGTTGCCTTTCCCTGCGTCGCGCCATTGTTAAAGATAACCTGAAAATGATTCAGATCGATGAGGAGCCGAAGGAACTGTTCAACCTTGAGACTGACCCGCTTGAACTATTAAACATCCTCTCTGAAAGTAAAGCGACCGGTGAAAACCTGAACCAGCAGTTGAAACGGATGATCGACCAAGTCAATCTGCAACGGGAGAACCTGAACACTGGCGCGAAGCTTGATTTAGAGAGCGATCAACAACTCATGCAACGCCTCCGGAGCTTGGGTTACATCGAATGATTCAATGCGTCGGCCTGGAAGATAGCGCCCTTTCTTGTCGCCGGCTTGATCGTCAGTGACACCTTGGTGCTCCTGGATGCCTAGTAAACTCTCTTTTACACCATGAATAGGATACAGAAGTACTTGAGGTTGGCAAAACCCGAGAGCTACGGCACTTTCTTTGATTTCCTTGTCGGCTACCTAATCGTCCTTCCCGTGTCTGCCTATGTGGGACATCTCGGTACGCTTTTGTTAATCTTTGTTTCCTTTACGGTCCTGGTGTACCCCGGGATATACATCATCAATGATCTGATCGATCTGCCACGGGACCGCCAACACCCTGTCAAGAAGTATCGCCCGATTGCCTCCGGTGAGATAAAGCGCAGTGTAGCTCTGCTGGCAGCGACCGCTTTTTTGCTTTTAGGCTTCGTTCTCGGGTTCCTGATCAGCCCCACGGTTCTTCTTTTTGAGATCTTGTTTGTAGTTATCAACCTTCTTTACAGTTCGCTGCTCAAGCACATTCCATACGTGGACCTATTTGCAAGTACGATGACACACCCGCTACGCACTATCTTCGCCATCTGCGTCTTTGGCTGCATAGGAGTGCAATACTGGACCGTCCTGGTCAGTATCGCTTGTATGTGGCTTGTGTTTAATACCCTCAAACGCCACAAAGAACTAACGGAGGTAGGGACCAGCCTCCGAGCAAGCCTCAGAGGATATTCAAAGAGAAGCCTCATCTATATAACTATCTCATGTTGCCTAATCCTCCTTATGCTTTTCTTCTGGTGCGATTCGCTTATCTTACTTCTGGTAGTAGGAGTGGCAAGTGCTTTTTCACTGGTTCTTTTGCTCGGATACACCAAAGGAAGGGGACGCATTGAGAAGATACTTCACTACATGCTGAATAACTAAGTTGGCGAGAGGGTCAAGCGATAGGGACGACTACGTTCCTTCTGACTGCCAGCCAGTTTCGACATCCTTGAGTGTGCGAAACACCATCTTAAGAGCAGCGCGTACCGAACTCTCCTTATTTAAGGCTCGATTACCAGACCAAAAAAAGCGCTCACATGCCACTTTGTCTAACGCAGAAACGGCGATATATACTAACCCAACCGGCTTGTTAGGACTTCCTCCTCCGGGTCCGGCGATCCCGGTAACAGCTACGGCGATGTCGCTTGAAAAGAGCTTTCTACATCCGTGAGCCATCGCCCGAGCACTCTCTTCACTCACAGCACCAAATCTTTTCAGGATCTCCGTTGAGACCCCAAGCAAACGTTCCTTCACGTCGTTCTGGTAAGCGACGATCCCTCCACGAAAGTAAGCGGACGAACCTGGAACATCGGTGATCCGGTTTGCCAAAAGGCCTCCGGTGCATGACTCAGCAACCGAGATGGTGCCTCCCCGTTGCCTCAATAAATCTCCCAATCGCTCTTCAAGGAGCACGATCCCTCCTCTTCTTATGAACCTATCACACTACATCCTCCGTGCGCACGAGCCAAAAGGCAAGCCTAGGCTTGAGTAACTAGGTCCCCTCTGCCGCCCTCCCGCACCCATCGTGTAACGGACAGATGGGACACTCGGGACGACGCGGATGGCAGAGTTCGCGGCCAAGCCGAATCAGGTGAAGGTGAAGCCTCGCCATAAACATGGGATCGCGAGGGAGGAGCGCGTTCATCCGCTCGTGAGGGTCATCCTTTGGCCCCACGAGTCCCAGGCGCCTCGTGACACGTCGGATGTGCGTATCGACCGGGAAATACGGCTTCCCAAGGGAGAAGAGAAGGACAATCCCCGCCGTCTTCTTCCCCACCCCTGGGGAGGCGAGGAGCCATCTCATCGCCTCGTCAAGCGAACAGTCAGCAAGGAAGGAAAGATCGAGCGATCCACGTTCTTGCTCGATCCGTTCGAGGATCAGCTTAATACGGGACGACTTCTGTCGGTGCAACCCACCGACCTGGATTGCTTCTGCAATTTCATCTACCGGGGCCTCCTTCACCTCATCGAGGCTCCCGAATCGCGCAACGAGGGAAGCGTAAGCCCGGCCCTGGTTTGTGTCGTTGGTGTTCTGCGAGAGGATCGTCCTGATCAGAGTCGTAAGCGGATCGCTCCTTGAACGCGTGACCTCTCCGTAGTGATCCTGGAGGCGTTCTGCGACCCATCTTGCTTTTTCCTCGGGCTTCATACTGGTGAGAATATGGGATGGAGTCCCGGCAGTGCAACCGGCAGACTTGTCTCATGTTTGACATCGAGGAGAGCAGCGATGTATTCTTGCTTAGAAAAGAATGCCTGGTGATATAAAGAGAGCAGATTGCGGTGAAAGGGAGGCGAGGAGCTCAGCTGATGCTTTGAACCTAGCGGGACAGGGTGGGTTATACAGCAGAATCTGCCATCCAAAGGGTTCTTACGCGGATTGCGTAAGACGTAGTTAGGCGACTGAACGATTTCACATCTGGAAAAGGAGGATGACACATGGCGAAAGCCACGCTCGTCTTGCCGAGTGGCACCAAGGTCACCATAGAAGGCACGAAGGAGGAGGTCGCGCATTTGCTCGAGTACTACTCGGGTGGCGGTGGCGCCGCCCCTGCAGCCGAGGGGAAGAAGTCCGCGAAAAGAGCAGGAGCCAAGACTGCCAAGAGGAAAGCTCCAAAGGGCCCAACGCGTCTGATCCGCACCCTTATAGACGAGAACTACTTCAAGCAGCGTCGTGCACTGCCAGACGTTCAGAAGAAGCTCGAGGAGGGTGGTCATATCTATGCTCAGACCAGCCTCTCACCAGTACTTCTCAAGCTTGTCAAGAATAAGGAACTCAGAAGGCTCAAGGACAAGAAGCGCTGGGTGTATGTGAACTAGACCGGGCCTCGAATCTACAGGGCCCACTGACATGGAGTTGCCATGGCCACAAGTCTTCTTCAGAGCTTCCGTGATCTTGACCGCGCGACTAAGGAGATCCTCGCAGACACCTCGTCGCCTCTTCTTCTAGCCTTCGCTGCTCTGAGCATCGCCGATCAACAGTGCACCATGCCACGGCTGTCGTCCGAGCACATAGTCGCGTGCCTTGAGGCTGCGGGTGTAGCCATTACGAGGAAGTCGATATCGAGTGCCCTAGCCAGAGCAGGCACCCGTGTCTCGACGTCCAAAGACCTGGAGGGAGAGACCCTCTATCGTCTGATGACAAGAGGCGAGCGGGAAATCGCTCCCCTTCTTGGAGGTGGTGGGCTTAGCCTTGTAAGGTTCGACGGAGACAGCCCGAGGACCGCGAGGTTGCGCTTGGCAGAGGCTTTTGGGTCCCTGCGTGGGCTTATCAGGATCTGCGATCCTTACTACGGCGTGCGAACCTTGGACAGCCTCGACCATGTCCCGAGTACCTGCAGGATCAGATTCCTGACGCAGAAGACGAACGAGTCTACACGGAAGATCCAGGGTGCATACCGGGAGTTCAAAAGAGAGCGGCCAGACACCGAGTTTCGAATCGCAGCACCGTCTGCCAAGCTTCACGACCGGTTTGTCTTGGCGGCAAGCACGTTGCTCCTCGTCGGCCACGGACTGAAGGATATCGGCGGCAAGGAATCCTTCATGGTGCGGATTGACAAGGGCTTGGCCGAGGGGCTCATCTCGCAGACCCGTCGGGCCTTCGACGACCATTGGAAGGCCGCGAGTCCACTGCCGATCTAGGGCATTGGCTGGCGCGTTCAGCCGTCTAACTAGCGTATGCAGCCGCAGGGGACAGATTTAATCCCTGATCGTGTGGAGGAATGCGAGGAGGCTCGCTACAATCCTTTAAAAGGGAGGATCACGATGATCAAAGCAGAGCATGAGTGCGAGTTGATGGTGAGACTGAAGGACGGGGAGGAGTTGATCTCTTCTCTTAAGGAACTCTCTCTCGATTCAGGGGTTCTCCTGAACGGGGTGGGGATGCTACGCGAGCTAGAACTCGGCTACTGGAACGGGTCAAGCTACGAGGTGAAAAGGATCGCCGAGCCGGTGGAACTCCTATCCTTGCAAGGAAACTTCGCACGCAAGGATGAAGAGCGGATCGTTCACTGTCACGCCACGGTCGCGCAGCACGGTGGAGCCGCCCTCGGGGGGCATGTGATCAAGGCGACGGTACACAACACCGCAGAGATCTTCATCCACAAGCTTGCTGGAATAACTCTCGAACGAAAGATGGAAGAGACCGGGCTTGCCGGGCT
>JAUWYG010000163.1 GCA_030615945.1 Candidatus Bipolaricaulota bacterium
TGATGTCTGAATTGTCCAAACGTGCCACCATTTACTTGGACCCCGAATTGCACCGGGTCCTCAAGATCAAATCGGCGGAAACATCGCGCTCCGTGTCGGAATTGGTGAATAAAGCAGTGAGGGAAGCATTGGCCGAAGACGCGGAAGACCTAGCCTCATTCGAGGAGAGGGCGCATGAACCAGTGGTCAGTTTTGAGGAGATGCTTAAGGATTTGAAAAAGCGTGGAAGAATATAGGGTTTTGTTCGGCCGATCTGTGCGCAAAGATCTCGACACAATTCCCAAGAAAGACGTTGTACGGATCATGCGCCGAATTGAAACGTTGACACGTGATCCCCGCCCGCCAGGATGCGAAAAACTATCCGGCCAAGAACGTTATCGCATTCGACAGGGCAACTACCGCATCGTTTATTCCATTCAAGACGAAGAGCTGACTGTTTGGATGGTCAAGTAGTCTGTTATATGAAATCATTATAAAAGCCCTCTCCTGAAAAGAGGGAAGCGGCCTCTGCAATGGATAGGCGGGGCCTAGTCGTATTAGGGAGTTTTATGCATCGATACTTGCCAATGAGGTCAGAGAGGTGTCTGCCCTTAATACATTTCAAAAGCTGGCTCGTTCTCGCCCTTTGGGTTGTGGCCTTGGCAGTCTCCTTTTCCTGTATTGCTTTCGGAGCGGCACCAGTCGCTGAAGACGACTCTGCAACAATAGACGAGGACACCCCCTTTCTTATCGATGTCCTGGCAAATGACTCTGACGCAGATGGGGACCCCCTAACCATAGCCTCGGTGACTGCCCCTGAGCATGGTACCACCTCCATCGAATGGAGTAAGATCCGCTACACACCTGATCCCAATACCTACGGCACGGATTCCTTCTCCTACACCGTAACCGATGGTACTGACACCGACACCGCCGAAGTGACGATAACCGTCATTTGGATCAACGACGCGCCTGTGGCGGTGGACGACCTGCAGACCACGCGACCGGAAACCCCTGTATCCTTTAGCCTGACGGCGACAGATGTTGACGTAGACCCCTCTGCCCCCGATCGACATCCACTTGTGTTTAAGATCCTAGGCGGACCGGCACACGGTGAGATCAGTGGCGATTTGACCGAGGTCACCTATGAGTTCCCACACACCGGGTATGTGAACGTGACCTACACCCCGGCCACAGGATTCACAGGGAAGGATTCCATCACCTTCTCCGTCACCGATCCGTCCGGTGCCTCTGATACGGCTGTGGTCGAGATCGTCGTGGCAAGGCGGGAGATGGGGGCCCTGGCGGGGACGTGGAACACCTCCATTACCTTTGAAGGGGAGCCCTTTGAGATCAGTGCGCTTAGCTCTACCTTGACGGAGATCTACAGGCTGGGGAAGTTCGTGGCTCGGGGGGAGGCTACCTGGAGCGACGGCTCGTTCTCCTCTTTGACTTTCAACAGCGAGCTCCCTTTCGGGGAGCTCGTGACGGTGAAAACTACCCTTGCCTTCGATCCAGATGACAGTCCCTTCTTTAAATATTGGCGGACCACCACAAGCTTCAGCTTCTCCGATATTCACTTCACCCATACCTTCTACCTGCCAGAGAACGCCGATTCCTCTTACCACCGGCTTGCCGCTCGCACGCGGATAGGGGATGTCTCATTGACCAGTACAACCACGTTCACGGGCTGCGGCCTTGCCTTTGACAAACAGGAGTTCAGGGCCCGCTGGAAGTGGTGTGATCTTTCGCTCGATGCCAAGCTGGGCATCGAATGCGAGGAAGGGTTCGATGAGTTCTCACTGACAGTACGTGACATCCCGATCCTATGTACAGAGGAGTGCGATAGTTTTGCCATCACCCTGCGGCTTGAAACGACGTTTACGACCACAAGCAAGACGATAGAGCCGACAATCACCTGCCGATTGGATTGGATTGAGTGTTTAAAGGTCCTCTGCAAACTGGTGATCCCTGAGGATAACGATATGTCCATCGAGGGCATTTCGATCTACGGGTTGAAGTTAAGGTCGCACCTGTTCGAAAGCATTGAGATTAACATGGGTATCTCGTTTGCGGAGAGTAAGAACTCTTCGGCCACCGGGTACTCCGATTACTTTGCAAAATGGATGCTCTCAGGGCCAACTACGCCTTGCTGTGGTTCTCCCGGGAAGTGGCAGATCGCCACCTATTTGCAATCGGGCGAGAGCGAGTCCACCCGGTTCGGTTGGGGGATGAGCACCTTTGAGCTGGAGACAGCCCTGATTGAGCAGGTCCGACTCTCCACAAAGTTAACGTTCCGGGCAGAGGATCCTCACTGG
>JAUWYG010000004.1 GCA_030615945.1 Candidatus Bipolaricaulota bacterium
CGCGCGTTACTGGGACGCGACAACTACTGTATACAGTATATCAAACAACAAAGACGTAGAGGGGGAAAGTAGATGCTCGATAAGATCAAGCAGGCGGTATTAGCTGGGGAGATGGAGGGTATCGCTGAACTTACGAATCAGGCGTTGGCACAGGGTATTGGGGCACGTGAAATCCTCGATCAGGCATTGACCCCAGCGATGGATATCGTCGGCGAAGAGTACGAAAAAGGGGATCGTTACGTCCCCGAGATGCTGATCTCCGCCGAGACGATGAAAGGTGCCGTGACAGTCCTCAAGCTGCTTCTGGTTGAGGCCGGGGTGAAGGCACGCGGCAAGGTCGTGATCGGTACTGTCGAGGGGGACCTGCACGATATCGGTAAGGACCTAGTAGCGATGATGATGGAAGGGGCGGGGTTCGAGGTTGTAAACCTCGGGGCGGAGGTAACGGCTGAGCAGTTCGTCAAGGCAGCAAAGGAACACGAGCCCGATATCCTCGGAATGTCTGCGTTGTTGACGACGACGATGATCCACATGCCAGGAGTGATTAGCGCTCTCAAGGATGCTGGCCTTCGCGATCAGATAAAGGTAATGATTGGGGGAGCACCAGTGACTCAAGGATACGCTAATAAAATTGGCGCAGACGGCTACGCTCCAGATGCCGCCAGTGCGACCAAGCTAGCGAAAAGCCTTGTATGAACCATGCCTAAAGTAGGGCAACAGGAGGTACGGATCACGATTCTGCCTGACAAGAAGGGGATCCTCCTTCAGACAGGTGAAAATCTCCTTGTTGCTCTGCGTAGGAATGGGCTGGATATACCGGGTCCTTGCAATGGAGCAGGAACCTGCGGACAGTGCAAAGTAAGGTTCGATCAAGGTGCTCCCACTCCCAACAACGAAGACAATCGTTTCTTTAGGCAAGAGGAGATCAAGCGTGGCTGGCGGTTGTCCTGCTTGCACGATGTGGAGGGACCTGCAAAGATCTATGTCGTGCCTCAAACAGGGCGCCTGGACACCAAGGTTCGTATCGATCACGTTTTAGAACCAAAGGAATTTAATCCAGGGGTCAGTGTTCATCCCCTTTGCCTCACCCCACCCAGGCGCGATGACCAACGAGCCGATACCCTGCGGTTGATTGAAGCATTAGGAGGGGGGGCAGCGATCCCGCTTCCCATTTTGCGGAAGCTTCCCACTGCACTACGAGCCAGTGAGTTTGTCCTTTCGGTGGTAAAGGTGGAGGACGAGATTGTCGACTTATTAGCCGACGATCGTGCGAATGACATCTACGGAGTGGCGATCGATATTGGTACTACTACCCTGGCTGGCTACCTTTTTGACCTGGGTAATGGTAAGCAGGTGGCCGTCCACGCAGATCGTAATCCGCAGCTAGCGATTGGGGGCGATGTGATATCTCGCATTCAGTACGGACAGGAGGAGGGCAAGGAAGGCTTTGCCAAGCTTCAATCCCTCGTTCTTCATGGAGTGAACGCACTTGTCGAAAAGCTGGCAGGCGAGGCGGGGATAGAGCCCAGTAGCATCTATAAGATGACGGTTGTTGGCAATCCCACCATGCTTCATCTGTTGCTCAACGTTGACCCTACCGCTATTGCTAATAGTCCCTACGCTCCTGTCCTGCGTGATGGCGTTGCCTTAAGAGCGAATGAGCTCGGCCTGGCCATCGCCCCCTTGGCACGGGTGGAGATCCTGCCTGCTATCTCTGGTTATGTCGGTGCAGATATCGTTGCCGGCATGCTCTACGCTAACCTGGGTGAAAGAGAGGCCATAGAGCTGCTGTTGGATATCGGGACCAACGGCGAAATAGTCCTGGCGGTAGAAGGAAGAATGTTCGCCTGTTCTACGGCGGCTGGCCCTGCGTTTGAGGGTGCCTCGATCTCTCAGGGGATGAGCGCACTCGATGGGGCCATTCATCGTGTGTACATCCATGATCAAGAGCTTGTCTGTTCCGTGATTGGGGATAAAGGGGCGAGAGGGATCTGTGGCTCAGGGCTTCTCGATGCGGTGGCTGAACTGCGAACCATCGGTTTAATCGATAAATCAGGTCGACTGCGTAGGACCAAGCACCCGCTTTCGTTGCGGATTGAAGGAAAGGGGGCTGCGGTCAGGTTTCTTCTCTCTGATGGAGTCTACCTCACCCAGAAGGATATCCGCGAGTTTCAACTCGCCAAAGGGGCGATCAGGGCGGGAATCGAGGTCATGTTGGAATGTGCGGGGGTTGAATCGGCCGACATCGATCGCGTTCTCATCGGTGGGGCCTTTGGCTCTTCATTCCGCCCGGAAAGCCTGCTACACGTAGGTCTTTTACCACCAATCAATGTAGAGAAGATTGTTTCTTTGGGTAATAGCGCTGGGCAGGGGGCTAAACTCGCTTTGCAAGACCGCAAGATTGCGCCGAGGTTACAACAGTTGATTGAAGAAACAGAGTACGTCGAGTTATCATTTATCAAATCGTTCTCTTCTAAATTTATAAAATGCATGCAGCTCCCTACAGATGAGCAGATTCTTCAGTTGCAACTAGAGAGATGAAAAGGAGGGATAGAGGTTGATAATCACGAAGGCAAAGCCGTTTTCTGAGATCCTGCGGTCCCTGGAGGGAGAGGAGACCATCTTTCTTGTCGGGTGTTCTGAGTGCGCGACGGTCTGTAAGACAGGCGGGGAAGAAGAGGTCGTGGCGATGAAGGCCCACCTGGAGCAGGAGGGAAAGGTTGTCTCCGGGTGGGTAATCCTCGATCCCGGCTGTAATCTTCTGGAAGCAAAGAAGGAGTTTCGAAAGGCCAAGGAAGAGATTGCCCGCGCAGATTCTCTGCTTGTCATGTCTTGTGGCGGCGGAGTGCAGATCGCGCAAGAAGCGAGCGGCAAGGTCGTTCACCCGGCGAGCAATACGCTCTTTTTGGGGACAGTAAAACGGTTCGGCCATTTTCAGGAGTACTGCTCTATGTGCGGGGAGTGCGTATTGGATCTGACTGGCGGGCTATGTCCGGCAACACGTTGCCCCAAGGGATTGTTGAACGGGCCGTGCGGCGGAGCAAAGGACGGGAAGTGTGAGGTGAATCCGGATAACGACTGCGTATGGATAGAAATTTACGATCGGCTAAAGGAAATCGGAAGGCTTAAGGAGTTCCTCGCTTCTCCGGTTCAGGTGCACGATTACTCGGTGAATACAAAGCCGGCATCGCTGGTCCTGGAGCGGAATAAGAACAGGAGGGATAACCAATGACGTTACTGCAACAGGCTCTTGCAAAGGGAGAGTTTACCGTCACTGCCGAGGTTGCTCCTCCAAAGGGGACCGATACCTCAGAGATGATGGAGAACGCTGAGTTCTTGAGGGACAAGGTGCACGCCGTCAACGTCACCGACCAGCAGAGCTCGGTGATGCGGCTGGGGTCACTCGCCTCTTGTCGTCTCCTTAAGGAAGCCGGATTCGAGCCGGTATTCCAACTCACTACGCGTGACCGCAACCGCATCGCCCTGCAATCAGATCTTCTAAGCGCCTCTGCCCTAGGTATTGAGAACGTGCTTTGCCTAACTGGTGACCATGTCAGTCTAGGGGATCATCCGCAAGCTAAGCCGGTCTTCGAGTTAGACTCGGTCTCCCTCCTCATGACCGCAAAACGGCTCCAAGGAGGGGTTGATCTGGCGGGAAACGAACTGGAAGGTAAACCCACCTTTCACCTAGGAGCGGTAGTGACACCAGGATATGAGCCGATGGAGCTTCAGCTTCTAAAGATGGAACGCAAGATAAAGGCCGGGGCGCAGTTCTTCCAGACACAGGCAGTCTACGACCCTGAACTGTTCAGGCGATTCATGGAAGGGGCAAGTGATCTTGGTGTTCCGGTAATGCTCGGGTTTGTGCTGCTAAAGTCGGCCGGCATGGCCCGCTACATGAATAAGAATGTGGCCGGAGTGAGTGTTCCCGACTGGATCATCGATGAGATGAAGAAGACCGACGATAAGGTCGCTACTAGCATTAAGATTGTGGTCCGTATCATTCGCCAGATGCGGGAGATGTGTCAAGGGCTTCACCTGATGACGCTGGGTTGGGAACGCCATGTGCCGGCGATTTTGCAGGAAGCAGGAATAAATATCTAAAGAGGTTCATCACCCAAATTTCAAGGAGGATAGTGAATGAAATCAGATCTTCAAATTGCGCAAGAGGCAAAACTCAAGCCGATCACCCAGATTGCCCGGGAAGCGGGCATCAACGAAGAGGAATTGAAACTGTTCGGGATGTGGAAGGCCAAGGTTAAGCTCGATATCCTGGAGCGGCTGAAAGATCGGCCCAACGGGAAGTACATCGACGTCACCGCCATCACACCGACCCCCTTAGGAGAAGGTAAGTCCACGACCATGGTCGGCCTGGCCCAGGCGATGGGCTCAGAGCTGCGCAAGAACGTGATATGCTGCATTCGGCAACCCAGTATGGGCCCTACTTTCAACATCAAGGGTGGCGCGGCTGGCGGGGGCTACTCGCAGGTCGTCCCGATGGAGGATTTCAACCTGCATCTCACCGGTGACATCCACGCCATCAGCGTGTCGCACAACCTGGTCGCTGCCGCGCTCGACACGCGTCTGTACCACGAGAGCCGCCAGACCGACGAGCAGCTTGCCAAGCGTGGCGTGAAGCGCCTAGACATCGATCCGGACACTATCACTTGGCGACGCGTGGTCGATGTGTGCGATCGCGCCCTGCGCGAGATCCGGGTCGGCTTCAACGACGACAAGCTGAAGGACGGCTCACCAAGCTCGGTATTTCCCCGGGCGACTGGCTTTGATATCACTGTGGCCTCGGAAATCATGGCCATTCTTGCACTGACCACCTCGCTTAAGGACATGCGCGAACGATTTGGCAAGATGGTAGTGGGCCTCAACAAAAAGGGCGAGCCTGTCAACGTCGAGCAGCTGGGCGTGGCCGGTGCAGTGACAGTCTTGATGAGGGAAGCGTTGATGCCCAATCTGATGCAGACGCTGGAAGGGCAGCCCGCGTTCGTGCATGCAGGGCCGTTTGCCAACATCGCCCACGGCAACAGCTCCATCATTGCGGACAAGATAGCGGTCAAGCTCGGTGACTACGTAGTCACAGAAAGCGGCTTCGGCGCGGACATCGGCATGGAGAAGTTCTTCAACATCAAGTGTCGCTACTCTGGTCTGATCCCGAATGCCGTCGTGCTCGTGGCAACGGTGCGAGCACTCAAGATGCACGGCGGCGGCCCCACAGTTAGGCCCGGAATACCACTGGATGGGGCCTACACCAAAGAGGACTTGCCGCTATTGGAGAAGGGCCTGTGCAATCTCGGCGTACACATCAACAACGCGCTCAAGTTCGGTATCCCTGTCGTGGTGGCCGTGAATGCCTTTCGGGATGACACCGAGGCCGAACTGGAGATGATCCGCGAATACGCTGTCGGCCAAGGCGCGGCGGACTCAGTCGTTACCACGCACTGGGCTAACGGCGGCGAGGGCGCCGCGAAGCTGGCCGAGGCCGTCGTGGCTGCCTGCGAAAAGCCTTCGAACTTCGAGTTCCTCTACCCACTGGACTGGTCGATCAAGGAGAAGATCAACAAGATCTCGGTGGACATCTACGGTGCGGACAACGTAACCTACGAGCCACTGGCCGAGAAGCAGATCGAGAACTACGAGCGTGCGGGCTTCGGGAACCTGCCGATATGCATGGCCAAGACTCACCTCTCGCTGTCGCACGACCCGACGCTGAAAGGGGCACCGACCGGGTTTGCTGTCCCGGTGCGAGAGGTGCGTGCCAGCGTAGGTGCCGGCTTCATCCTCCCGCTGCTCGGCAAGATGAGCACCATGCCTGGCCTGGCCACCCACCCGGCTTTTATGGATATCGACCTGGACGAGGAAGGCGAGGTGGTCGGCCTGTTCTAGCGGTATCCACTCAGTGATCGCAGTGAATCGAGGAGAACGGAATGGATGTGGAGATGGTTATCACCGCACTTCGTAACCTGTTCAAATCTGGCACCGCTGCGCGCAGTGAAGCACTTTTGGTCCTCTGAACGAAATTGGATCTAAGTGTAGCTGAAACACTGACCGATCAACACCAGAATGGTGGTGTCGTTAAGAGAACTATCACCGGATGAATCAGGGCTTCTCCGAAAGGGAAATGTCCATGAATGCATTGTCTTTCAGGCTTAGCCCTTTGGGCGCCTGCTCGATAAGCTTTGCTTGTTACTAATAAGCAACTACTCCTAAAGTGGCTTCTCCTTTGCAGGTGTTCACAAAGAACTTCCTCTGGATGCCCCACAGCTTGCTGTGGGGGTTCTTTACTTGCCCCGCCCTTTGGGCGGGGAGCTTCACTCTCCATTTCGTCTTCTCACCTTCAGCACCTGGGATAACCTCTCATTGGCTTTTTCCCGCGCTTTTGAGAATGCCGTCAACCATTGTCCGGATGGTACGCTCAGGAACGGCGCCGAGGATTTCATCAACCTTCTGCCCGTCAACGAAGAACATCTGCATAGGTATGCTCATAATCTGATATTTCACTGCTGTCCGCTGATTTTCATCCACGTTCATCTTGCAGAACTTGAACCTGTCATCGTATTCCTGTGCGAGTTTGTCATATATCGGTGAAACCATCATACAGGGGCCACACCAAGGCGCCCAGAAATCAACCTCTGTGGGAAGATCTGAATTGAGGACCTCCTCTTCAAAATTTTGATCCGTAACTTCTATTACTTTGCTCACGTTACCTCCTTTATTGTTCCTCTTTATTTCGTGACCCTTTCCTGAAATTCAGGATTTTGCCCTTTTCAAGGTCTCTATCCTCGTGAATAAGCATCTCGGAGAGTTCCTCGCCCAAATGAAAATTCGCGTTTTTTATCTCATCTTCAGTCTCAGATTTCATATGTTTTGGCCAGACCGACATAAGCGCAGAGGGTTTCATGATTCTATAAATTTCACCTAGTAATCTTCTCCTATCGCTTGCCTGCGAAAAATAGTAAGAATGAAAGACATCAAACAGGAGAACCACGTCTACAGACTCATCAGTTAACTCGATTTCTAGTTTCCTCGATGTCTCCATTCTTTCTATGTTCCTCAAGCCCGTTGACTCGGCTTTTTGCATCAGCTCATCCGAGGCTTCCTTATCTTTGTCTAAAGCGTAGACTCTTCCTTGCTCGCCAACTATTTTGGCAGCCGGAATGCTATACGTTCCAGAGCCACAGCCAAAATTCAGTACAGTCTGACCTCTCCTAATCCCTATTCTCTCTAATACCTGGAGGGCTCGTGATTCTAGCTTCATTTCCTTGTCTCTTGAAGATATTTAAAGGCGGACATGGCGGCGGTGGCACCATCCCCCACTGCAGCAGCAATCTAGCGAGGTGAGTTCCTGCGGATGTCGCCGGCAGCAAAAATACCAGGAGCTGAGGTAGCCATCGTTTCAGAGGTGAAGGAGCAGTTGTGGGGAGGAGCGTGGTGAGGGTCAGAACTTGTCCTTTGACATTCCTTCCGCTCCCCTCACGAAGCGGCTGAGGGTCAAGTAGCGTAGAGCTACGTGGTCTTCCGTCTGGCTCTCAGCGTGTACCCATGCTGCATGTGCGTTTAGCGGGTCTCTCACTTCCCCTCTCCGCGCTCAGGCAGATCGCTGGGTCAATAGGTAGCGCTCGATCGCTGCATGCCCCCACGCTCCTCACGCGTACATGACCTCCTTCAGTTTGAGCGCAGCGCGCTTCTTGTCGAGCTGTTCGATTAGGATACGGGCCATCTCCAACGGATCAGGCTCACAGAACCACTTCCCACCGGCATGCTCCTCGATCCCCTCGAACAAGTAGTCGGTGACGACCTCGCTTCCCATTGTCGGGAAACCCACGCCGAATCCGACTAGTACTCCGCTGGCGACAAAATACTGGCCGATCGACACTGCCTTTTCGCTCATCCACTCCGGCGCTGCACCGGCAACCGGGACCTCGGAGAGGTCGTCTCCCAACCCCCCCTCGAGCACCATCTGCGTGGCAGCGATTAGGATCCGCGAGTTGTCGACGCAGGAGCCCATGTGAAGAATCGGTGGAATCCCCACGGCTTGGCAGATCTCCCGTAGACCGGATCCCGCGATCTCAGCGGCTTCGGGGACAAGAAGCTCGTCCTTGGCGGCGGCAGTGGCCGCGCAACCTGTGGTCAAGACCAAAACGTCGTGCGCGATCAGTTCCCGCATCAGTGTAGTGTGTACATATCCGGAGTTGATCTTCGGGTTGTTACATCCAACGACCCCGACCACACCTCGAATACGACCGTCGGTAACCGCATCATTGAGCGGTCGATACGAAGAGCGGAATTGACCTCCTAACATGTAATTGATCGTTTCATGGCTGAAGCCCGCGATGAGATCGATCGTCCCTTTTGGGATGTCCACTGGGCCCCGATTGGTAAAGTTCTCGATCGCTCGCCGGATAACCTGCTTCGCCAATTCGGGAGCGTTCTCGTGGTGGAAGACCATGTGGGTCGCGCCGGGGATTTTAGCTTTTTCCGACGTGGTGATTATTTCGGTGTGGAAGCACTGCGCGACCGTCGGAAGAGAGGGCATGACACACTGCACATCGACGGCCATCAAATCGACCGCTCCGGTCATAATTGCGAGCTCCTGCTGGAGGAAACTTCCGGCCACCGGGATCCCGTGCCGCATCAGGATCTCGGTTGCGGTGCAACAGATCCCGGCGATGTTGATCCCTGTGGCACCGTTGGCCCGCGCCAACGCCAGGAGCTCTTCGTCTCGGGCTGCCTGAACGATCAGTTCCGGAAGGGCCGGCTCGTGTCCGTGGATGACGAGATTAACCTGATCCTCGCGCAGCACACCGAGGTTCACCTTCGCCCGCAGAGGAATCGGGGTACCGAACAGAATGTCCTGAAGCTCGGTGGCGATCATCGAGCCGCCCCAACCATCGGCCAGTGCTGTACGTGAAGCCTGGAGGATGAGGTTCTTGTGATCCTGGTCGACCCCAACGCTCGTGCGGTGCATCATCTCTACCACTTCGCGATCGACGCCTCGAGGAGTCACGCCCCACTGGCGCCACTTCTCTTGCCGCTTCACTGGTGCCCGCCGGATGAACGAGATCTCCCCCTCTTGACGACCGAAGTCTGCGAGTAACTGCTCCCCGACCTTGATGGCAAGATCCGTCGTGTCGTTCCCTTCAATTCCCAAGATGCGGGCGAGCATCCGAAGCTTCCGTTCGTCGCGGATTTCGTAGCCCGGTGCTTCCCCCCGAGCGGTAGCAAGGAATAACTGTGTGACTTCCCGACCGTGATCCGAGTGAGCCGACGTGCCGGCGGCGGTCATTCGACTGAAGTTCTTCGCCGCGATGGAGGCGGCCGAGGCCCCGCACACGCCAACGTCTCGTCCCTTTCTGCCCTCCACAACGCGGCAGGGACCCATGAAGCAGGCCCGGCAGCACGTGCCGCCGGATCCAAACGGGCAGGGTTTGTGCGCCTGTGCTCTCTCAAACACGGTAGGCGTGCATTCCATCTGAGTTACCGAGGTCACCTCAGTGACTCCTGTACGGTCGCTTTCGCTTTGGGCCGTCATTTGGCCACCTCCTCGGTGTTGGCCGGATTCGAATCCAATGTTGCCTCCTGAGCGGGGGTGAGCGTAGAGATCTGGGAGCGAGCTGACCAGGACGTCTCCGGAAGACTGAATCTGGAGAACGGTGGGAGACCTTTTGCGCGTGTATCGCCTTTGTCGGTGAGTGAGGGGAATCGATACGTCGGTCCCTCTTTTCCCTCGCTGATCAACTCTTTGACCTTGGTCCGGATCTCACGGATGGAGCGATAGCCCATCGCGTGATCCAGACGTTCACTCAATTTGGAAAACACCTGCCAAAGCGGAGGGTGCCTCGCCGGCGCCGCAGCGGTCATCGTTAACAGCTTCCCGCCTGCACCGAAGACGGTTCCCTCCTCTTCGAGGAAACCATTGAGAGGAAGGACCACGTCGGCTAGCTGGGCCGTCTTGGTGAGAAAGAGATCCTGGACGACCAGGAACTCGAGGCTCGAAAGCTTTTCTTTTACACCATCTTTTCCCCCGAATGAGCCGACGGGATCCGCTGTCACCACATAGAGGGCAGCGATCGGTGAATCTTTGTCCAGCATCTGCTGAGCTGAGAGACCCGCAGTTTCGGGGATGGCATCTCCTCGGATGAGCATCGCAGCGCCCCACGGATTGGCCATCGGGAAGAGAGCCAGGAGTCCGTGCTTCGATCTTCCGGTCAGCATGAGGAGGGCTAAGGCACGCGCGACCGTCTCCTCTCGTAAGTCGGACAGCGCAATGACGGCCCTGCCTTTGGCAAACAGCTTCGCGGCCTCTTGAACCTCTGCATCGGCGATTCCGGTCAGTGAAGCGTCGTACGAACCTACGCTCATCGTGCCCTCCGAGGATCCCTCACACGAGGAGAGGAACTCCGTGTCGTGGAGACCCTCGTCAATCAGTGTACGGATTACCCCTTCGAGTACGACGACCTCCGTTCCTGCCTTCGGCTTGAGGTGTATGGTAGCGAGCCGTGCCAATTCAGACTCCGATGGATCGACGACGATAAGCTTCGCGCCCTTCCCGACGGCGCGTTTGATCGCCAACCGGGCCCGCGGATAGGACTCACCGAGCTCCGGTCCCACGGAGAGGATGGTCTTCGCGCGCTCCAGGTCTGCTGCCGAGGACAATGGCCTCAGATTACCGAATGCATCGAGTACCTGCGCAGCCACATTCGCCCCAGCAAGGCCGGCCGCGCTGTCCACGTTGTTTGTCCCTACGCCTGCCCGAAACAGCTTCCCAAACAGGTAGATGGCTTCGTTCGAAACGTGTCCTCCGATCACCCCCCCTACGGTGTCGGGGCCCCGGGCCTCCCGGATCTTAGCCAGGTGTTGGGCAACGGTGTTGAGTGCTTCATCCCAGCTGCACTCTCTGAATGCATCTCCGTCCCGGACGAGCGGCTGCGATAATCTGTCCTCGCTTACCAGGAAGTCCCAACCGAACTTGCCTCGTACGCACAAATATCCATCTTTTCCCGGGCGCGTCCGGACAATCCGGCCGTGAGCCACATCGATGACGAGGTCGCACCCCAAACTGCAGAGTCCGCAGCGCGTCTCCTTTGGCTCGAGCTCCCACTCTCGCCCTCTGAGTTTGCGGTTCCGCTCCACCAAACAGCCCACCGGACACACGGCGATACAACTGCCGCAAAAATCGCACCCCGATTCAAGGAGTGGCTTGTCCAATGACGTGGTCACCACGGTGGCCATTCCACGCTGCATGAAGTCAAGAATCCCTTGGCCTTGTTCGCGGCAGACGCGTATGCAGCGACCGCACAGGATGCAGAGGCTTAAGTTTCGTTCGATGAGGGGATCGTCGTGCGTACCGGGGGATCCCTCCGGCACGTACATTGGGTATCGTGCCTTATCGACGTCGTACTCGTAGGTGTAGCGTTGCAGATCGCACGCCCCGCTCTTCTCACACGTGGTGCAGTCCCCGGGATGCGTGGACCAGATGAGCTCGAGCACGAACCTGCGCGCTTCCGACACTCGCTCTGTGCGCGTATGCACGACCATGCCCTCTTTGACCCGCTGCGTGCAGGACACGGCTAGCCGTTCTTGCCCTTCGATCTCCACCAGGCATAGCCGACAGGTCCCACTGGGTGGAAGCCCTTCGAAGTAGCATAATCGCGGGATCTCGATCTCCGCCATCCCCGCCGCCTCGAGGATGGTCGTCCCTTCCGGGACCGTGACCGTCTGTTCGTCGATGTTTAAGGTGATCTGTTTTGACATCGCCACTCCTTAACGACCCGTTCGATTGCATGCGCTGGACAGGCCTCAACACACCGTCCACAGCCGTCGCATTTCTTCTCTCGAATGACGTACGGTCGGTTGTCTCCAAGGTACGGCACGTACGGTGCTCCCACGATCGCCCCACGAGGGCAGGCTTCCTGACAAAGCCCGCACATGGTGCAGCGTTCTGGCACCACGCGGAAGCGGACCAACGCTCGGCACGTACCGGACGCACACCGCCCCGCGAGGTGTTCCTCGTATTCCTCCTTGTTGTTTTGCAAGGACTCTCCTAACGCGTTTGCGGTCTCCTCGCCGCGTGGACAGCGGGCCGCGTCTGCAAGCCGGATCGAAATCCGCGTCAGACGCGCCAGATCCTCCGCTTCTCCCCGACCACCGACCACGCGCTCCAGGAGCGCAATCGCTTGCCTTGTTGCGATCGGACAAGGGAGGCATCGATCGCACATTGCATCGTTGGCGAACTCTTTCAACGCCTCAAGCACTCGCGTCGGTTCGCATTTGGCAGGTATTTCTGAGCTCATGCGGTCACCTGTTCCTCTACCACGATCGCCTCGGCGGGACACACGCCTCGGCATCGTCCGCAGCCGATGCACTCGTCAGGATCGATCGTATACCCGCGGCGTCCTGACGAGATCGCCTCCTCTTCGCACACGTCCATGCACAATCCACAGTGCAGGCATTCCTCCTCTAGAATCCGGTACCTACCCGGCGAATAACAGACGCCGACCGGGCATCGCTTCTCGTGAATGTGCGCCTCGTACTCCTCTCGAAAGTGACGAATTGTGGTAAGAATCGGATTCGGTGCCGATCGTCCCAAAGCGCAGAGCGCTGTCTCCTGAATCTCTCGGCCCAGTGTTTGGAGTCGCTCGATGTCTCCGGTCTCTCCCTTTCCTTCCACGATCCGGTCCATGATCTGAAGCATACGGTAGGTCCCGATCCTGCAGGGAGGACACTTTCCACACGACTCCTGTTGCGTGAACGCGAGGAAGTAACGGGCGATGGCCACCATGCAGTCTGACTCATCCATCACGACGAGACCGCCGGAGCCCATCATCGCTCCGATCTCCTGTAGCGAGTCGAAGTCGATCGGGGTGTCAAACAGATTCTCTGGGATACAGCCGCCGGACGGCCCTCCGATCTGTACTGCCTTGCAGCGACCACCTCCCAGTGTCCCCCCACCGATCTCGTAGACCAGCTCCCTGATCGTGATCCCCATCGGAACCTCGACGAGCCCGGTGTTTTGCACCTTGCCTGTGAGGGCGAACACCTGCGTCCCCTTGGAGCGCTCCGTACCGATCCCGGCGAACCAATCGGCTCCCTGGTTCACGATCATCGGGACCAACGCGAACGTCTTCACGTTGTTCAGCACCGTCGGTTTCCCCCACAGGCCACGTTCCACCGAACGTGGTGGTGTCTGGCGCGGCATCCCACGACTTCCCTCGATCGAGTACATCAGTGCGGTGGACTCCCCGCACACAAACGCGCCTGCCCCCCGCTTGATTTCAATGTGGAAGTTGAGACCACTGCCAAGAATGTTCCTCCCGAGGAGTCCCAGCTCCTCCGCCTGAGCGATGGCGATCGATAGATTCTTGACGGCCAGAGGGTATTCAGCCCGCACATAGATGAAGCCTTCGGTCATATCGCCGATGGCATACGCGGCGACGATCATCCCTTCGATCACCGAGTGCGGGTCGCCCTCGAGGATGCTGCGGTCCATGAACGCGCCGGGATCTCCTTCATCGCCGTTGCAGATCACGTACTTTGGAGTACCCCGCTGGCTTCGACACAGCTCCCACTTCCGGCCGGTGGAGAAGCCTGCTCCGCCCCGTCCCCGGAGCCCCGCGGCCTTGATCTCTGCGATCACTTCCTCCGGCGCCTTTTCGGCAAGAACCTTGGCCAGTCCGCTGTACCCTCCGACCCGAATGGAGTCTCGGATGTCCGTAGGATCGATTCGACCGCAGTTCCTCAAGATGACGCGCTCTTGCTTTTTGTAGAAAGGGATATCGTCCCGCCACGACACGATCTTTTCGTCAGGCGTCCGATGAAGTAACCGTTCGATGGGGCGCTCACGTTTCAGGGTGAGATCTACGATCGCCGGGACGTCGAACGGACGAACATGTTGATAGAACAGCCGTTGCGGCTCGATCGTGACCAGTGGTCCGCGTTGACACAGGCCCTGGCACCCCGAGGTGGTAACGCGGACTTCTACGCCCTGCCGTTCGATCTCCTCTACGAACGCCTCCCGGACTTCGGCGGCCCCGGCAGCGCGACACCCGGTGCCGCTGCAGACCCGCACCGTCGTCTGGTCCTTCGTTTCGCGACCGAGTTCCTCGCGGAAGAAGACGAAGTCGTCAACGCTTCGCAGCCGCTTCATGGCGCCCTCTGTTCACGGATCCAGCCCGAGAGCTTCCGCTGCTCCCGCCGGTTCAGTACACGATCGTTGACCGTCACTACCGGCGCTAACGCGCAGCAGCCCACGCAGTTCACGGTTTCCAAGGTGAAGACTAGGTCCTCTGTCGTTTCTCCGGCACAGATGCCCAGTTCATCCTCCAGTCTGGCTTGGATGGCCGGAGCGCCGCGGATGTGGCACGCCGTCCCAGTGCACACCCGGACGATGTGCTTGCCCCTGGGCTTGAAGTAGAACTGGGAGTAGAATGAGGTGACCCCGTAGAGGTGGGAGAGCGGGAGCTTCAAAGCCTCGGCGACGGTCGACATAACCTTTTCTTCCAGGAAGCCGAACTCCGCCTGAACGTCCTGTAGGAGTGAAACCAACACGCCTCTCCTTCCCTCGTACCTGTCCAGAATCGGAGTCAGCCTTGCGGTCAGCTCTCCTTGATTCTCATCGGCCATCCGATCTCCTCTCTCCAAGCCTTGCGCCAATCTGTCTATCCGCTCGCTCCCGCCTTAAGTCGGAACGCTCGAACGTACGAATCGCTGTAGATCTCCTTGTTTAAGATCAGCTCTGCCGTTGCAATCGCCGCGATGAGCTCATCATCCATGACGTCACAGATCGCCGCATCGAGCCCTTGTCCTATGGCCATCACGAGGAAGGTGCGAAGAATTAGGCTCCGCTGCGTGGTCTTGGAGGCGATGTTGGAGAGCCCGACGGAGATGTGCGGCGATGGATCGGAGAGGTTCGTGTACTGGCCGATCGTCTCCAACACGTGCCTGGCCTGCTCCTGCATGAACTTGAGCGGCATGAGGATTGGGTCGAGGATGATTCGGTCGGGGTCGAGGCCGCCTTCCACGGCGGTCATGAAGATCATCGCACCGTTCTCCACCCGCCGGTCGGCGTCCGGTGGACTTCCCCGCTCGTCCATCGCCACCCCGAGCAGACTCGCGTTGTGCTTGACCGCGAGTGGCACCAACTTTTCCAGCTTCCCGGGGTCGGCGGTGGTGGAGTTTATCAACGCTCCACGGCCGTCGCGGGCCTCCAGGCCGGCCTCGAGGATCTTGATGTTGGTAGAGTCAACTGAGATCTTGGTGGGAACGGCCGCCTGAACCGTCTCCACCAGCCAGGCCATGTCCTCCGGATTTCTCGAGGCGGCGCCGATGTTGACGTCGAGGTAGTCGGCCCCGCGCTGCGCCTGCTTCCTGGCCCACGTTTGCACTGGGGCTTCGTTCTTTTCCCGGATCGCCGTCGCGATGTCCTTGAACCCGGCATTGATCCGCTCCCCGATGAGGATCATGACGTCCCACCTCCACCCATCAGCCGGGCAATCGTCTCCTTGGTCGCCCGGACGGCCTCAGGATGGCGCATGATCAGGATGTCGGCCCCGGCGAGGAGATAGACATAGGCGGTCGCGGCCTCCCACATGGGGCCGCGTTTCCTCGCATCGCCCCACTCGGGGACCTCCCCTTCAGAGGCCTTGGCCTCCTTCACCCCCCACACCTCGATTCCGATGTCGCAGAGGATCGGCATGGCAACGACCTTGTCACCCTTCAACCCGGCGATTCGCAGCCGCTGCATGATCGAGTAGACGTACTCGATCCCATAGCCCAAGGCGCCGGTGCTCGGGTAGATCAGGATGTTCTCCGGCGGGAAGCCGATATCGAGGGCAAGGATGTTCACTTGCTTCGCCATGTTGATGTCGACCGGGGATTCGGCGATCAGCTTGTGGTGGTACGCGGTGCCGAGCGCGGTCAGGGTCTTGTAGTTATCCTCGGTGATCGTTCCCAAGAGACAGTTCTCCCCAGAGACCGCTTCCGCCACCACCGGGAAGACCTCGTTATCCTTATCGGTGTTGCCGCAGCCCCAGATGATGAGCGGGACCCCGACCGATTCCAGGACACGCTTGGCTACCTTTGCCGCTTCATCGGGAGACCTGTTCTCTCCGTTTGGATCACAGCCCGCGAGCCGCAGGCAGATGAGCTGCGCGCCGTACTCATCCACACACCTCTTCGCCCACGCCCCGGGATCGGTCATCACCTCGGCAAAGGGCTCCTTCACGAGATCCGGCCAGTCCTCGGCAGGGACGTCCCACACCTCCACTGCCACCACCGGCGGGTGGGGGACCTCCCCCTCGAAGTGATGGACCGGAAGCGTCGTCTCCCCTCCGATGGTGATGGCGGAGGTCCGTGTGCCGCCCTCCTCCACGGTGGCCCCGATCGTGACGGTATTAATGACACTCGACCAACTCTTCTTCACATCAGGGATCGTAGCAGTCAAACTCGCTCCTCCTTCCGTAACGCCTTTTCAAGCAGCTTCTTTGTCGCCGTCAGCGCCAAGCCTCCTGGGCCTAGCTCGCTGAGCGGCCGTCCTTCCAGGTTAAGCGCCGCAATCGCCTCATCGTGGGGGATCTCCCCGAGAACCTCTAGCCCCGCTCGCGCGATTTGCCCGGAAACCTGTTCCGGAACGTTACCTTGCAGATTGTTCAACACCAGGTACCGCTTCCTAATCTTTAACTTCAGCTCATCCGCCAGCGCATCGATCCGCACGGCCGAGCGGATCGCCACCGGGTTGGCATCGCTCACGATCAGCAAGAGGTCGACCCCTTGAGGCACCCGGCGGGAGAGATGCTCCATCCCCGCCTCGTTATCCAGGATCACATAGGGGTAGTTTTCCTGGATGGAATCGAGGTATCTGCGCAGGATGTGATTGACAACGCAATAGCAGCCGGTCCCCTCCCCACGCCCCATCACCAACAGATCAATCCCCTCCCCTTCGACCAGGGCTTGGTGTAACTCATATTCCATATAACGATCGAGCGGGACCCCTGCGGGGAGGTCATGAATCTTCTTGAGTGTCTCCGCCTGCAGCCCGCCGACGGTTGTTTCAACCTCGAATCCTAGCAACTCGCTCAGGTTGGCGTTGGGGTCGGCATCAACCGCCAGGACCGGGCCGGCCTTCTCCTGGAGCAGGCGCTGAACTATCAGACCGGTGACGGTCGTCTTTCCCGTCCCGCCCTTGCCGGCCACTGCAATCGTGAACGCCATCTACACCGTCTCCTTCGACCTCGGCCGCTCGGCTGTCAGCGGGTCAGCGACCGTGGGGAAAAGGTCCAGGTTGGTGTGAGGCAGGAACTTAGCCGACATGAATTCCTCGTAGTAGTTGGGGTAGGTGATGAGGTCATAGTAGGTCGTGCTTCTCGCGATCTCGAGGCTCTTCGCAAGCGCCTCAGTCGACAGCAGGGCCATCTTCGCGCCGATGAGCGAGGTATTCCCCACGAACCGGATCCGGTCTAGGGGAATGTCAGGGATCATCCCCAAGGTGATCGCCTTGCTCCGATCGAGGTAGTTTCCGAACCCACCGGCAATGAACAGTTGCTCGATATCGCCGAACTCGTGGTGCGTCGATTCAAGCAGGGTCTTCGCCCCGGCGTAGATCGCGGCCTTGGCACGTAGGAGGTTCTCAATGTCCGGCTGAGTAATGGCGATGTCCCTCCCCGTCCCCGTCCGATCGGCCGGCACGAGCACGAACTCCAACTGTCCGTCTTCTGTTCGGACTCGTTCCGAGCGGTCGGGAAGGAGGTTCCCCGAGCGGTCGAGGATTCCTGCCTGGAAAAGGCCGGCGATCACGTCGATCAACCCCGAGCCGCAGAGCCCTTTGGGCTCACCATCCCCGATAGTTCGGTACGTGATCTGTCCCTCCGCAGAGATCTCGACTCGCTCGATCGCCCCGCGGCTAGCCTTCATCCCGCACTTCACTCCGCTCCCCTCGAACGCTGGACCGGCTGAGGTGGCACAGGCGAGCATCCATTCACGGTTGCCAAAGACGATCTCGCCATTGGTCCCGACGTCGATCAGCATCGTTAGCCGCTCCGCCTGATAGAGACCACTCGCCAGGATCCCGGCCGTGATGTCTCCGCCCACCCAACTGCCGATGGAGGGCATCGTGTAGAGGAGCCCACGGGGGTTGATCTTGATCCCGACCTCCGCGGCGCGGACCGGCGGGGGGACCGTGGCGGCAGGGATATAGGGGCTCTTGCGAATCCCAGAAGGGTCCAATCCTAAGAGGAAGTGGAGCATGGTGGTGTTGCCGGCGGCAAAGAGCGTCGTGAGATCGTGCAGTTCAACCCGATTGCGTGAGACGAGGGTGGAGATCAGGTTGTTGATGTCTAAGACCACTGCTTCTCGGAGTTCCTTGGATCCTTCGCGCTCGGCATAGATGATCCGCCGCGTCACCTCCGCTCCGAAAGGCATCTGGGAGTTGTAGCAGGCCTCGGCGTCGATTGTCTCTGAGGTGAAAAGATCGACGAGGTGAACGACGACGGTCGCGGTACCGACATCGACCGCCACGCCATAGTTCTGCCGGGCACGGTCGCCTGGCTCTACCTGGATCACCTCGGTCGTCCCGCCGCGCTGCCCCAGGGTTGCGGTGACCTTCCAGTCTTGATTTCGGTGGAGGGTGGGAAGGGTCCGGAGCACCTTGAGCCCCATCTGCATGACCGGGGCGTGAATGTGGCGACGGATCTGGCGAAACAGGCGCTCTCGACAGCCGAGGTTGTCCTGCAGGCTTGGCGGGGACAGTTCGAGATAGAGCTTTCGCACGAGGGGATCGTGGCGGAAGAAGGCCTGCTCAGCCGTGGTGGGGTAGAGGGCGCGGAAGCGCTGGGCGTCCTCATCCACGAGGATTTGCGCCTCTAGAGCCCGCGACTCCGGTGGGACCAGGACCGAAACGTCTCCGAGCACCTTCGTCTGGCACGCGATGACATAGCCGGCTTTAATCTCGTCGCGGGTGAGTAGGGTCGTGGGGTTTGCCTCGACGTCCCCACCACGAATGATCAGGCGGCACTTACCGCAGATTCCGTCCCCCCCGCAGATCGAGGCGATGAAGACCCCAGCGACCTTGGCGATCTCAAGCAGGGTCATCCCCCGCTCGACTTCGACCATCTCGCCTGTGGGATGAAATGTGACCTTGATCTTCTCCATGGCACCTCGTTATTCAGTCAATGTCCGAAGTCCAATGTCCAAGACCATGGACCTTGGACGATTCAATTCGGACTCCACTCGGTCTTGAGGAAACGAGGGATCCCGGCAGCGTCCTCGGGACCGACGATCACCTCCCAGCCGGAGTCCTCTTGGATCTCCATCCGCAGCACCGCCACCAGACCGGGGATGATCAGCTTGTTGTGGTTGACCCTCTCCATCGCACCTTGTTCCTTAACCGTTTTAATGACCTTCTCCGCCGTCAGCTTGTCGTCCGCGTAGGCGTTAAGCACTCCGAGGCCCTCGGTGTCGATCACACTAATGTAGGCCGCAACCTTGCTGTTCTCAACTTCTCCGGCAACGGTGAAGTAGGTGAGGGCGAAGTTGGTTGTAAAGAGGACCGGTGCATCGGGCCCAGGATTCCCGGTTTCATAGAGCTTTGCCTCGATGGCGTTTGGCACCTGGGGGTCGGTGTAGATGTTCTGGCGGACGGTGAGCAGCGGCAAGACCTCCCAGCTCTCCACGCCGTTCATCACGACTATCCCCCCGTACCTGCAGATGTAGGCCGTCGCCGCTGCGGCCTCTGCTTGAGGCGACTCGCCGCCCGCGAAGGCGAGCGTGGGGTAACCCAGGGGTCGGAAGACCTTCTCTAGCGCCAACCGCCGCAGGAGGCTCAGCTTGGTCAACCCATCGACCAGGTCCGTACCGGCAGGGTCGAGGACCAGGTCCTCCACGCCCTTTGCCTTGATCTTTCCGGTCAGCTCGGCGAGCGTCTCCAAGTTCTCCGCGCGGACCGCCAATGGGACCTTGTGTTGAACCGCAAGAGAGGCCATCTCTTCCCAGTTATCGTGCGTCGCCGCCCAGATGAGCGGACGTCCGTCGGCCGCGGCCTCCAGGACCGGGGCGAGAGCGTTGGGATCGGGACAGAGGAGGACAAGCGGCAGCTTGGTTTGCTCCTTGACTCGCTTGACCGTCTCGGCATAGCGGGTTGCGTCCGCTTCCTGGTGCTCGACCGCGACCAAGTCGACCCCAATCTCCTCCCCCACCCGAACGAAGCGGAGTCGATCGATCTGGGCGATTCGCGCGTCGAGCTCCTCTGAGGTGAGGGTATCGGTGACCTTGATCGCGATCCCGGTCGGATGGTGGAACTTCTCTTCGTGGCGGAAGAGGACCGTCTCACCTCCGGTCACGAGCTCCATCTCCCCGGTGCCGATCTTCACCGTGCGCATCGGAGGCGCCTGGGCCTCACCGAGGGCTAACTGAGCCTCTTCGGAGACGTGGGGGCACTGATCGAGGGCAGCTTTCTTGGTTGCCACCTGCATGGCAAAGGCCATGCACGTTGGGAAGTTGCAGTCACCGCAGTTGGTCTTCGGCAGGAGTTTGTAGATATCAATACCGGTCAGTTTGGCCATCGCTCTCGTTGATCCTCCTTTCATCTTAGTCGAGAGTCCCTTTTTAGTCGAGAGTCTTGAGTCAGTGACTCCTGACTTCCTGACTCTTGACTCATTAAATCATTGGTTCCATCTCGAGGACCGGGTGACCGACTTCTTGCAGGAACGCCAGCAGCTCCTCGCTCGTCGTGGCGTCCTCTTCGCTCGCGATCTTGTCGATTAGGTCAGCGTTGCTGATCTCCCGTAGCCTCTTTTCCAACCGTTCACGGATCTCTTCCTTCAGTTCCTTCGGCATCCACACGATCCGTTCGATGCCACCATCAGCAGAGATGAACTTCTTGCTCGTGATATAGAGCTTCCCCATCCCGATGAAGCCCGGGGTCTGGATTCCGCCGCCGATCTGTCCGGCCATGGTGGAGAAGGTCATCCCGATCGGGGTCATCTCCGTGTACTCCCGGTTGGCGATCATCACGCCGTTGGTCTCAGGCAGGATCGCCGTGATGCACTCGAAGCAGCCGCAGCTCGTCATCGGGTCTTCCATCATGGAGTAGGCGTTGAACCGCTCCAGATTCCCGTTGGAGGCGACTTGGAGGTACTCATTGACGCCTTGCCACTGGCCCTTCACCGGCTCGAGGACCTCACCCTTCTTTACCGGCTGGTTCGGCCCGTGGGGGTTCATCTCGTAGCTCGCGGTACAGTCAAGCCAAGTGTAGGCCCCGCAGAGGCCGAGCCGCTCCGGGGTCACGATGCAGACGTGGTCAGGCGCATACGACTGGCATAAAATGCAGGAGTAGTACGTATCAACATCCTCATCGCGCATCCCCATGATCCGCTCGTCGCGCTGACGATAGATCCCCTTGGCCGTCTCAAGCGGCTCGGCGAGCTTCTCCGGATCGGTGATGATCTTAACCTGAATCTTATCGATGATCGCGCCGAACTCCTCGTGCATCTTGGCAATGATGACCTCCCCATAGTGACGAAGGCGGAAGCCCTTGGCAAACGCATCCTTGCTGATTCGGACCCAAACGATCGCCCGTTGGCCCATGTGGAAGACTCCGAAGGCCCACGAACTGAACTCATGTATCCGCCGCTCGAGGACCGTCTCGAAATCCTCCCTGAAGTTCCTTCCGGCGACCTCGACGATGACGCCCAGGGGGAGCGCGCCCCCCTCTTCGACCTCGTCGATGTCCGAGCCGACCAGTTCAATCTTGCCATCCTCCACCTCGTCCATCGGTCGCCCGCACAGGAGCTCAAACGCCTCGGTGTACTTGCCGCCGAACTGGACGTGCATCTGCTCCTTGCGCACCCGCTCGCCTTCGAAGCCGGCGCCGTAGGGGACGGGGATGGGAATCTCGCTTATCTTGAGTTTGAGGCCGCGTACCTCCACGGCCTTGTTGACGATCTGGTCCCGTGGGACACTAGAGACGACGTGCTCATAGGTGCAGATTCCCCGCGGTAGGATTTGCGGGATCTTGACGTCGGAGATCACCGGGAAGCCGAAGTTGATTGCCCCGGCCGCGGTGGCGTATTTCTCGTCGGTGAGGAGCTGGCCGTTATCGTGGTCCGCCCCCAACGCTAAGACGAAGGCGTACACACGCTCCTTGTTGTAAAGCAGGATCTTGCGAGCAGCTTCCAGATCCCCTGGCTTGATCCCGCCGAAGGTCATCGCCGCCCGCACGGCAAAGTTCAGCGCATGGATCGCAGCTGAAGTGTCTTTCCCGTAGGGGACGAGGAAGGTGTCCCAGGTCATCTCCACGCCCTCTTCGGCCAGCTGCTCGGCCATCGACCGGCCGTTAGTGTTGGATGCCATGAACACCAAGATGCTCCGTTCTTGAAGCGAACGGGCGAGTACGACGGCCTCCTCGTTGGTGGGGAGCGCCCCGACGCAGGCAGCGAACCCCGGCATCCGCCCATCGACCAGCTTGATCCCCTGGGTCCGTAGGGTCGCATCGTCGGTGAACCCGAGCCACGGCGCCTCCGGTTCCTGGCCGCCTAAGTATTTGAGGGCCTCAATGACTTCCTCGGCGATCAGGGTTGCTACCCCTGCATCCAGGGCATGGCCAAGGTAGGGGAGCCACAGCTCGTTCGTCGGCACCGGCGGGAGGAGCGACTCAGCGTGCTCCAAGGCCTTCTGTACGTCAGCAAGGGTTTTAACCTCTAATCCTGTAAGGGCCAAGACCAGGGGGAGGTAGTACGCGGTGTTGGGGAATTCAACCCGCTTTTGTGGTCCAAACGCTTCGATCGCTTGGGCAAGGTCTCGTCTTGCCTGGTCCGTGTATTGGTGTGCACCGCGGATGGCCGCCGTCGCGATGATTCTTGACATCCCTCCACCTCCTAGGAGCAGATTCCTTCGTTCAACAACCCGGGCAGCTTACGTGCCGGGAATGCCATCTGGCATCCTGCCAGCAGTGATCTTTAAAAAAGGAACATAGCATTTTCGGAGTGACTTTGACAAATGGCGTCTTTCGGGGCAAACTGTGCCAGCGCACGGCTGAAACGTCATTGAGTCGGGGCAACGGTTCCCTCCAGGCGGTCAAACAGATCGTGAATCGCGGGGGGCGTGGGACCGTCAGGCAGACAGCCCGTGTGGGCGGTTCCGCGGAGCTCCTCCAGGTAGGGGAGCACGCCCAGGAGCGAAAGGCCCTCCGGGAGCATTTCCCGAATGCCGATTTCTTCATCGGGGCTTCTGATCTTGTTCCCCACAGCCACGACCCGCTCTAGCCCGATCTCGCGTGCCAGGCGAACCGTCTTCGCGACCGTCTCCAGCGCCCGCCGGTCCGCTTCCACCACCATGAGCAGGGCATCCACTGCCTCGACCGTTCCCCGTCCCAGGTGTTCGATCCCCGCCTCCATATCCACCAAGACTACCTCACTTTGTTGAGCCAGAAGGTGATGGAGGAGGGCTTTCAAGAGTACATTGGCTGAGCAGGCACAGCCCCCTCCACCTTGGCGAATTCCCCCCAACACCAGCAGACGGATTCCATCCCGTTCCACTGCGTAGCGGTCGGGGATGTCGTCCACGGTGGGGTTCAACCTGATCAGTCCGCCAGGGCCGACTCGGTCGGCAATCAATCCCCGCTCCTCCGCCAGCGGGGCGATCGGTTGGGGGAATCCCAGGGTCGTCGCCAGATTGGCGTCGGAATCAGCATCCACCGCCAGAACTCGGTAGCCTCGAGCTACCGCTTCCCGGGCGAGAAGGGCCACGAGCGTCGTCTTCCCTACCCCACCTTTCCCTGCTACCGCCAGCTTCATTCCGCCTCACCCAGTTTGGCCAACGTCCGGCAGAGCATCCGGCCCAGGATGGCCAGCCCATCGGTAGGGAGATAGTGACCGGCCGTCTCACCGAACAACACGGTCGCCTTTGCGGGAAACTCCTCATCGCCTGCCCACCAAACCACCGCCATCGGCAGCTGCGGCAGCGCGCGGAAGGTATAAGAGGCGTCTCCCATGTCCAAGGGCTCGCCTCCCAGGTTTTTTGCCGTCCGGTGGAAGGCTTCGATGTTGCCGGCCAGATCTCGGACCAGTTGATCACCCGAATATCCTTGGAATGCCCGCCAGTAGAACCCCCCGTGGGGCAGCTCTCGGAAGCCGATCCACCGCCCAGTAGGAGGTGTGCCATCCCCCCTCCTTAGGTAGTCGAGAAGGAGGATCTGGAGTTCCTCTTGGCACTTCTCTCCATCTGCCGCATTGTAGGGTACAAGCTCCGGCCAGCGGATCGAGTACATATTTCCCAGTAGAGGAAGCTCCAACCGGCCTGCCTGGAAAGTCAGACCTCCCCTGCGGGCTAGTTCTTGGGGGCTAACCCGCGCCAGCTCCTCTCTGGCTTCGTTGATCATGGGGCGTAGAGATTTGCGCCACTTCATGTTTGACATTGCCTCACCTCGCTTAGCGATCCAGACCAGGCCCTTGTGAATTGATCTTGCTGATTAAGTTCATTCGAGGATCTTCTCCGCAAACACGACTTGCTCCTGCCGGTCACGCTGAAAACGAAAGCCCCGGGATTGGAGGATACGGATTATTCGCACGTTACTCGGAGAGAACTCACCCACCACCCTTTTGACGCCCCATCGCCACGCGATTTCAAGGCAAAAGTCAGTAAACTTGCTCCCCAGGCCCTTCCCTTGCCAAGGATCGGCCACAAGTACCGCGTACTCGGCCGTCCCGTGGTCCGGATCGGCTGACAGCTGTCCTAACCCGATGAGTTTATGAGATCCGGCCTCCTTGATCTCAGCCACGATGCCTATTTCATTCTTGTGATCAACAGAGCATAGTTGAACGGCTTGATCGAGGGAGATCTCGTTCAACTGGCGCTCAAAACGAAGATAAAGGCTCTTTGGGCTACAGGCACGAAACATGGCGCATAACGCCGGTGCATCTTCGGGCTGAACGGAGCGGAGGGTCACCGGCGTCCTGTCCCACATCCACCCATGACGTACAAGCTCCTCTGGAGCAAGCGACATCCGCTCACCGGCACCTTTTCGGCTGAGCCTCTTCCGTGAGTCCCGGTTCTTGTGCGCTCTTCCCATGAAAATATTATAGAGAAACAGGTGGCTGGTACAATATAACTCTTACAAGAGAAGGATACTGCGAAGAAGGAGTGAGGCACAATTCCTTGCTGGGAGGCTACCGGCACTGGCCAGTTTGAGGAGTTGGCAGCGGAAGAACCAAAGTCGGTCATCTCGTACTATTGGGAAGGTATGATGCAGTACGCGGTCTGTGATCAGTATTGCATTTTTTTGTGCCTTTTTATAATCTCGCAGTGCCCCGCTGTACGGCACGCTTGTTGAGTTAGCCTCCTGGGTTTAGACTGGGTATCGCTGCTGTTGGGGCTTATTCAGGATGGAGACGCTAGCGAGGTGAAGACCTTTCAGTGGTACAGCAATCGGGACCTAAAGAATTGGACAGAGGAGTTAATGAGCAGCCGATTCGTCGGCATTTGAAAAGGCGGTGCCAATGAGCAAGTTACCACCCCTTAGTCTTCTAACAAAGGAACAGGTGCAGCAGATTCACAAGGCAGCGCTCAAGCTGCTAGCAGAGACAGGGATTTACCTCCCTCATGCTGGGGCACGACATCTTCTTCACAAGGCGGGTGCAACAGAGGATAAAGACGATAGGCTCCTTCTTCCCTCGGCGATGGTGGAAGACGCGATCGCTAAAGCGCCATCGCGAGTTTCGTGGTATAACCAGACAGGGGATAAGGAATTCCCCTTAGAGGTCGATCGGGTCTACTTCGGGCCGGGCTCTGATTCCCTGTATGTCATCGATCGCAAGACTGAACAGATACGACAGACTGTTTTGCAGGATGTCATCGATAATGTTTGCGTAGTCGAGGCTTTGTCACAGTTTGATTTTATTATGTCAATGGGCTTACCCGCGGATGTCGAGCCAAAACGACAGTACATCGCTGTGTTCCGCGAGATGTTGATCCATTCAACAAAGCCGATCATTGCCACATCGACGTGCCTCGCTGACCTTGAGGGTCCCTATGAGATGGCGAAGCTCGTCGTTGGTGGTGAAGATAAGTTTAGGGGAAAACCTTTCTTCATCACCTACATCGAACCTGAATCCCCGCTCAAGTACGGGGGCGACATTGTCGATCGCCTGTGGTTCTGCGGCGAGAAAGGGATCCCCACTATGGGGGTTTCGAGCTCCAATCTGGGTGGAGGAGGACCTGTGACGGTGGAAGGCGCTCTTGTCCAAGGGACAGCGGAGTCACTGGCAGCGCTGGTCATTCTACAATTGAAATTCCCCAAGGCCGGCTTTGTATTCGGAGCCAACTCATGGGCGACCGATATGCGCACAGCCATCGTCTGCTACGGATCGCCGGAGTGCGCTATCTCAACCGCTGCCTATGCGGATGTGGGACGATTTTATGATCTTCCTACCTGGGGAGGAGCAGGGTGTAGCGATGCCCAGCGGGTAGATGCCCAGGCAGGTGAGGAGGCGTTTGCTTCAATCTTGCTCGCACTACAGTCGGGAGTGACCCTGGCCCATGACGTCGGCTTCCTCGCCTATGGCTCACTCTATGATGCACGTTTCTTGGTCTTGACCGATGAGATGATCGCCCGCGCCCGCCACATGTGGAGACCCTTCCAGCTGACTGAGGAGAACCTGGCTCTTCAAGTGATCGATGACGTGGCTCGCGCCAGCATTAGAGGAGAGGGTCCCACCATCTACCTTAAACACCCACACACCGCGAAACACTTCCGCGATTCTCTCTATCTTGCTCCTTCTTTCATCGAGCGGCGAACGCTAGATTTGGGAAAGCCGAGTGAGACATTGTTGGAAAGGCTTGACGAGAAGGTGGAGGAGATCCTCGCAGCCGATGTGGGGGCGACGATTCCTGATAACCTAGTGAATAAGTTGCGGGCCTTGTAAACCTTCTTGGGTTTCAAGGAAGGGAAGCCTCGCCTTGGTTGTCCGGTTGAGCCCCTAGTCTTACCAATTGGACGGCTGCAATGCTTGCTTGGTCGAGCATTTGGAAACGGGTCTTATTATTGTACGCTGGAGTTTATCTTACGCCGTAAGAGGAGCACTCTTGTGAGAGTTATCGTTACCGGCGGCGCCGAATCTGTCGGTTTGCACGCAGTTTGTGCCCATATCAACGCTGGTAATGCCGTTCTCGTGCTCGACAATCCCTTCGCTGGTCAAAAGGAGAACCTGAATTCGCCGGCAGAGTCCCTTTTACTTGACATCCGCGATAGGGAGACTGTGCCCTCCCTCTTCGATCGTTTCCGTCCGCAGCTTGTCAACCGTCACGCTGCCCAGGTCAACATCCGTCGCTCTGTCGTAGACCCGCTTTTTGATTCAGAGGTAAACGCCATTGACACGATCAGCCCCTTGTGTGAGGCAGTTGGCGCCGAGGCGATGTTTGGATTTGCTGGGAGAGTGTCTTTGGAAGAGAGGTTGTAGCATGTCTAAAAGGGCGTTTAAGGTTCTACTGGTCTTTGGGACGCGGCCGGAGGCGATCAAGCTCGCCTTGGTGTTGCGCGAGCTTCAAGCCTCGGAGCAAATCGAGCCGGTCGTTTGCGTCAGCGCGCAGCACGACGAGCTCCTCGATCAAGCCCTGGACGTTTTCTCGATCAAGCCCGATTATAGTCTTGACGTCATGATCTATGACCAAAGCCTGTTCCATACCACACGGGTGGTCCTGGAGCGGATCGAGCCGGTGCTTAAGGCCGAGCGCCCCGATCTGATCCTTGTACAGGGGGATGCGAACACCGCATTTGCAGGAGCACTCGCCGGTTATTATTGCAAGATTCCGGTTGCTCATGTAGAGGCCGGCCTGCGCACGCATGATAAGCATGCCCCTTTCCCTGAGGAGATGAACCGCTGCCTCATCGATCAGCTTGCCGAACTCCTCTTTGCTCCTACTAAGGTTGCAAGACAGAACCTGCTTTCGGAGGGAATCGCAGAGGACGCGATCTTCGTTACCGGGAACACTGAGATCGATGCTTTATACTTTGTACGTGATCGGGTCCCTCCGCGCGAGCGATTCGATTTGAGGCGCGCCTCTTCCCAAGGGAAGATCGTCCTTGTGACCGCACACCGTAGGGAGAGTTTTGCCGGAGGGATTGCTAGGATCTGTCAGGCTTTAGGAGACCTTGCACAACGAAATAACGATGTGACAATCGTCTACGCCGTTCATCCTAACCCCAATGTCCGTGAGGTGGTACAATTTGAACTTGCCGAGCAGGAGCGGATCGTCCTTCTCGATCCGCTTGACTATGTCTCGTTCGTTCGTCTGATGGAGGAATCGACCCTGATCCTCACTGACTCAGGCGGGATTCAGGAAGCAGGAGCCGCTCTTCACATTCCGCTTCTCGTCTTGAGGGATAAGACGGATCGCGTTGAAGGCATAAAGACTGGTGCGGCGCGTCTTGTGGGGACCGACCCTGGGCGGATCGTTTTCGAGGCAGAGAGTCTGCTGCGCGACTCGCAGGCCTACGAAAAGATGATGAGGGCTGAAAACCCGTACGGTGATGGCAACGCCGCTGTACGAATTGCAAAGATCATCGAAGAGAGGTATCTATGAGTGAAGGCTACGCTGATCTGCATTTACACACCACCGCTTCCGACGGAACGCAAGGGATTTTGCAATTGGTGAAACGTGCCGCCGCTTACGGCCTTTCCTCTATCGCTATCACTGATCACGACACTATCTCCCAGGAGCTGACCGCGCGGGTGATTAAGATAAACGGCCTTGAGGTGATTACTGGGGTGGAGATCAAGGTCGACTTTGACGGAATCCGCGGGGAACTCCTGGGCTACTTTGTCGATCCTGCTTGCCCTTCGCTGCATGAAATATTCTTGTTTATGAAACGTTCTCGTGAGGAGCGGATGGCGAAGATGGTCAAGCGGTGCGCCGATCAGTTGGGCTTGGATATCACCATTGACGAAGTGCACAGAATCGCTTCTGGGAGCATCGGCAGGCCTCACCTGGCACAACTCCTTGTGGAGAGGGGTGCTGTCCCCTCACTTAAAGAGGCGTTTGACCGGCTCATCGCGCGAGGAAAGCCATGTTATGTCTCACTTAAGAGGCTGGGGTTTCGCGATGTTGCTTGTGCCGTGCACGCGGCTGGCGGGGTTACATCGATTTCCCATCCGTGCTTTATGAAGGTTGAAGACTGGGAGGAGTTTCTCGTTACGGTTCACGCAGAGGGCATTGACGGCATTGAAGTCTTCTACCCGTATCGGAATGCAGCCGACAGGCTTAAGACTTCTCCCCAGATACTTACTTCCTTAGCGAAGAAGCACGGGTTCTTGCTCACTGGCGGCTCGGATGACCATGGTCCATCCTCAGTCAAGGAGGCACTGGGAGAGGTGAGAGTTCCCTACCGCTATGTGAAGGCGCTGAAGCGTGCCTGCGGCCTTTACTGACTAGAGCATGTTTTGAGGAAGGAAACGGGTTGTTGCTGTGAGCAGGTGGTTAATGGGATGGGGTTTTTATAAGGGATCGTTTGCTGTTAGTGAGCGAGTGCGGTAGAAGAGTAGCCCGTGAGAGGAGGAGACAATGCGTCAGGTTAGGTTCCATTACCCAAATTCCGATCGACCTGAGGTCGGGACGCTGCGCGGGGAGGTGATCATCGCTCAAGGAAAGGAGTGCTCCTTAGACCAAGTACGGCTTCTCGCCCCGTGTACCCCGACGAAGATCATCTGCCTGGGGCGTAACTACGCGGAACACGCAAAAGAGCTGGGAAACGAGGTGCCAGAGCGTCCGTTGTTCTTTTTCAAGCCGCCATCGGCGGTGATCGGTCCTGGGGAGGAGATCCTCCTTCCGAGAAGTTCCCGGGTTGACCACGAGGCTGAACTCGCCGTCGTCATTGGGCGCCGCTGCCGGAATGTTCGGACTAAAGACGCGATGGACGTGATCCTTGGATACACCTGTATGAACGATGTCTCCAACCGTGAGGCGCAAGGCTGGGAGAAAAACTGGGTACGGGCAAAGGGGTTTGACACCTCGGCTCCGCTCGGTCCGGTGATCGTCACCACCGATGAGATCGAGGGGCCGTTTCACGTGATGCTTCGCTTAAACGGCGAGGTTAAGCAGGACGGCTCGACGCGCGACCTGATCTTCTCGATCCCAAAAATCATCGAGGAGATCTCATCGTTTATGACGCTGGAGCCAGGGGACGTGATTGCAACTGGAACTCCGGCCGGGGTTGGCCCGCTCTCTTCTGGCGATGAAGTCGAGGTCGAGATCGAAGGGATCGGGACCTTGAGGAACCATGTGCGGCAGG
>JAUWYG010000038.1 GCA_030615945.1 Candidatus Bipolaricaulota bacterium
CCGCCAGAAACTCCTCAATGACTTGACTCTTAAACGCCTTGCTGAACTTCCTCCTACCTGCCATGAACCGGCCTCCTCGCGACCCTGCAGGCAATGTATTAACTCTCGCACCTATCTGTCCAGTCGCAGGGGTTCACTCCAGTTTTGATTCAAGCTATTTGAGTCTAGAACCAGGGATTCCTTAAATGAATGACTCTACGCTGAGCTTAAAAAACTTTCAAACGCTCGTGGCGCAAGTAAAAGATGTGAAACCTTTGCCATACTCCACCACACCGCGATGTTCATCGCTTTGGCTTGGAGGTACGTCACAAGGGCCAGCGTTCGTAGATCAGCTTTCTTAAGCTTGAAGACTGCGTCTTAAGTTAATCTACTTCTTTTCTTCCCGCTTGAGATAGTCAAGAATCGCGTCAACAACCAGGTAGTTGATCGACCGATCGCGTTTCCTGCTCAGGCGAATCAGCCGCTCGACGGGTTTCTGATCCTTCTTTGTCTGTGGGATGTAGATGGAGATTTTGTCGAAGATTTCCTTTCTAGCCATGTGGTTACCTCCTTAAGATCTTTATTGCATTATACATTCTATAGCATAGGAGAGAAACGCGCAAAATCAACCCCTTTCCTCATTGTAAAAAGGACGAGGTGCCCTTCCGGAGTCTCGTCTCTATGACGGGGTTCTAGCTCTTATAATCTTCCCTCACCGACAGCCTGTGTGGACATTCTATAAAACCTTGGATGGCGCTTCCTACCTAATAATAAACCTAAAAGTGTAATACTTTATCTGATGTTCAGTGCAACATGGGTCACTGGCTTCTAACGCCAACACAAACAAGAACGGTCCCTGGTCAAGCACATTGGAGGAGACAGACCAACCATCGTTGGTCCAATCAACCTCTGATAGCGGGAACACCGCGTCGAACAAATCACCACCCGGAGCAATCGAGATGGGTGGGGAGGATAACGGCCCGAATAAGCTTAGCTGCTCTTCATGGACGATGTTGACCGTATTTGCACTGGGGAGCTGTATTGAGCAAAGATTCCATAGGATGGTAACGACATCGTCTGAGGCGTTGTGTAGCCAGAAAGGCAGCTTGCTCTCCACGCCGTCAGCCGTATAAGCGGCGTCAAAAGATATGCGGATAGTGTCGTCTTGGTAGACTGCCTTCTCCGAATAGACTGGGTCCAACATCTCCAGCGACTTTGGAGGAAGTACGTTTATTTCCGTGGTTTCTGCGACCTCTGTGACTTCTGGCGCTACGGTTGTGTATCTAAGTGCAAGGCCACCCAGGAGCAGGGCTGCCATAACAGCAGAGATAATCCCTATTTTTACAATATCATCCACGTTTCCTCACCCCTTTTTAAAAATCCTTAACTAGCCGATCAGGTTTAATTTATCATGCCATCACAGAGATCAAGTGAGAATCTCACTTGACCACCTGGAAGGAGAAGCCGGTCACCACTTTTGTGGGGCCGTAGGACCGAAAGGCCTGATCAGGCGGGCCAACGCCCCCGAGGTTGTGGGAAGAGGAACGGTAAAAGGAGATGGCCCTGACTTGCTTTCTAAGATAATTTACGTTTCACTCCAGGACGTGCGTGATAGATAGTTAGTCCGTCTTTGCCAAGCGTAGGATCCTCAAAGGACTGATCCTGATAGTAAAGAGCAAAAAGCCGGCGAGAGGGGTTGAACCTCCGACCTACGGTTTACGAAACCGTTGCTCTACCACTGAGCTACGCCGGCGGTATAATGACGATTATAGCGGTCTTACTTCGATCAATCAACTGGAGAGGATATGGACGGATTGGCGATTGCAGCCTCGCTCACTGAGCTAGAGAAGACGGTCGTTGGAGGGGTCATTCGGACCATCTACCAGCCGGAACAGGAGACGTTTGTCCTACATCTGTTTGCACACAGGACTATCCGCCTCCTTGTCTCCCCAAGAGAAGCGGCCTTTCACCTGACGCAGCTTGAGCTTCCCTATCCTGTGATTCCTTCGCCGTTTGTGATGCTCCTGCGGAAACACGTGCGTGGCGGGAAGATCGTCAGTATCGAGCAATCGGGGTGGGACCGGGTCGTCACCCTAAAGGTAGAACGTCGTCGGGCGGAGGAGGAAGAAACATTCCTCCTGGTTGTGGAGCTTCTTGGAATGCGAGGAAACCTGCTCCTCCTGCGGGGCGATCGAGTTCTCGCGGCGCTTCGAACTGGGCCTCGTGTGGCCCCTGGAGAGATCTATCAGCCGCTCCCCCCACAGGATAAGATCGATCCGTCAAAGATGAATTGTGCGCTTCTCGAAGAGGCCTTTGATCAAGAGGAGCCGGTTCGTGCCTTGGTGCATCGCATCGACGGAATCGGGCGCAGGACGGCGGAGGCGATTGTCGCGCGAGCACAGGCTCGCTCCGATGGATCGCTGACAGAGGGGATCCTGGAGAGTTTGTCGTTCCTCCTAAGACGGGTGGAGGACCCGCAAGCAGAGGTCGATCGAGTGTCGAATCGGGCCGCGTTCTTCCCGCTCATTCCTCCTGGCGAACAATACCCCAGTTTCTCCGACGCGCTCGACACAGAGTGGGGAGAAAAGCGCGAGGCGACACAGAGTGATGGGGCACAGAAGCCGTTTCGAGAGGGGCTCTTGCGCGCGATCGCTAAGCGAAAACGGACCGTGAAGAAGCTCAAGGAGTGGCTCGCTGATGCGGAATCCGAGGAGCGACTTCGATATCACGCCGACCTGATTATGATCCACCAGAGTTCTCTCACCCGCCGGATGCGCGAGGCGGCCCTCCTTGACCCAGTAAGTGAGGAGAAGATCGTAATTCCACTCAACCCACGGTTGAACCCAATCGAGAACGCACAGGCCCTGTATGAGCGAGCCAAACGGCTTCGTCGGGGACACCCGATTGTCACCCGACGCCTGCACCGGTTGGAAAGGGAGCTTGCGCGGTTACGAGAAGGGGTTAAGGCCCTCGATAACGGTGAGGGATTGAGTGATAACCTACTCTCTCTTGTCTCAACCCAAAGGGCGCGAAAAAAAACTTCACCCCCGACTGCGCCCCGCATCTTCTCCATCCTTGGCTATACGGTAGAGGTAGGGAAGAACGCTGTCCAAAACGAATCCCTCCTGCGAAAGGCGCACCCGGAAGACCTGTGGTTGCACGTCAAAGGAGTCCCCGGCTCACACGTCATCATCCGCCATCGCGAGAAACAACAGATTCCACAGGCCGTGATCAAGGAGGCAGCCCTGCTCGCTGCCAGGTTCTCCAAGGTGAAAGAGGAAACACGTGTCGAGGTAAGCCATACCCCAGTTAAGTACGTGCGTAAGCCAAGAGGAGCCTCCCTTGGTCTGGTAATACTCACCCAGGAGGATACACTCACCGTGAATCCAAGCGAGGGGAAGAAGGAGCCATGAACATCGCGCATATCCTGGAGATAGTCCTTTCGCTTGTTGCCGTGTTCACCGCCATTGTCCTCCACGAGGTCTCGCACGGCTACGTCGCTTATCGGCTCGGCGATCCCACCGCTAAGGCACGCGGAAGGTTGACTCTGAACCCGCTGGCGCACATCGATCCGATCGGGACAGTCCTCGTGCCGCTTGTTCTGGTGGTTCTGCGCTCTCCCTTTCTCTTTGGTTGGGCGAAACCTGTCCCTATAAACCCCAACTACTTCCGCAACCCATTTAAGGGAATGCTCTATGTGGCTATCGCCGGTCCGGCAACAAATCTTGCGTTAGCCCTCGGAGCTACGGCAGTTGGTCGGCTCCTGCTCCTCGCATTTCCAGACCCCTTCTTCTTCTCAAGCGGGACCTTCACCGCAGATCTCATGAGGGCTATCTTCTTTCTTATGGGGATCTTCGTCATTTTCAATATCGTTCTTGCTGTGTTCAATATGATTCCCATCCCGCCGCTCGACGGGTCGCGTGTCCTCACCTACTTCCTTCCCTCGGAAGGACGACGGGTTATGATCCTCCTCGAACGGTATGGGTTTCTGATTCTGCTTGCGTTTATCTTCCTCGGAGGGCTCGGCGCCCTCTTTGGCCTGATGGGTGGAATCTGGAACGGGCTCCTAGGCGACTATTGGCGACTAATCGTCGGAATTTAAGAACTCCCGGACCTATTCTCAATACTGTCTTGCTTGAGGGTCAGTCCACTCGTATAATCTCTGGCAGCAAAGAAAGAAGGATATGGAGGGGTTTTTCGTGACAAGCAACGGTATTAACTACGAGATCAAGGAACGCTCGGCCACTGAGGTCACTCTGCAGGTGACCGTGGAGCCACCGATCGTGCGAAATGGAATTGATACGATCTATAGCCGCTACGGTCGGGAGGTGGAGATCCCCGGTTTCCGCAAAGGCCACGTGCCACGAAGCCTCCTCGACTCGCGCTTCGGTCGCGAGATGTTCCTCGAAGAGGCACAGAAGGAACTCACGGAAGAACACCTCCCCAAGGCTCTGTCCGAACTGAGCCTCCACCCGGTTACGCCCCCGCAGGTGAAGAGAGTCTCCTTCGAGGAGAGTGAGCCGTTCGTGTTCGAGGCGAGTTTCTCCGTTCTCCCTCAGTTTGACCTTCCAGTCTACCGAGGAATTGAGCTAACAGTGAGACCAACGCTGGAGGTCACTGACGACAGCGTGCAGGCGGCCTTAGAGGAGATTCGTCGTCAGTACGGAACGCTCTCTTCTAAGGAAGGAGAGCTCATCACCGACGGGGACATCGTCCACGTGCAGGAGGGGGAGGAGGAGTGGGATACACGCGCCGAGGCGGGAAACCCAGTGACTGAGAAGTTGATCGGCCACAAGACTGGGGAGACAGTTAAAATCGAGCTTGATCTTCCTGGAAGTAAACCCGTTCACACGTCCCTTTCTATCCTAGGCTTAAAGGAGATCGTCCTTCCGGAAGTGGATGATGAACTGGCTAAGGACGCGGGCTTTGAGAGCTTGCTTGCCCTGAAGGCAGATATCGAGGAGAAGCTAAAGCAGGCCCATGTCGCGAAGAGAGAACGTGCAATAAAAGTGGACCTTCTCGATCATCTCATCGATCAGGTGGAGATTCCACTTCCCCAGGCACTGGTGGAAGAGGTCGCCGAAGAAGAGTTTGAACGGCTGAAGAAGAACCTTTCCCACCCTCGCTCCCCACTATCCTTCGAGGACTATCTCGATAAGCGTGAGAAGAGCGAGGAAGAGGTGCGGACCGACTACCGTGAGATTGTAATCCGCAGGATTCGCCGTGAGCTTCTCCTTAAAAAGATCGCCGAGAAGGAGGAGATCGCCATCGAGGATGAGGAACTAGAGCGAATCGCTACCGAGGAGGCAGCAAGTAAAGGGGAAGCTCCACTTCGTTTCATCGCTCGCCTCAAGGCCGAGGAGCATTGGGATGACTATCGCACTGAGAAGGTGAACGAGCGCGTCCTTGACCTCCTGTACCAGGAAGCACAGCTCACAGAGGAGGAAAAATGAGAGCCCAGATCCCGTTTGTGATCGATCACACCGGCCACACTGAACGGACTTACGATATCTACTCCCGTTTGCTGGAGGACCGGATTGTCTTTCTGCGCCATCAGCTCGATGATGAGGTGGCAAACCTAGTTATCGCTCAAATCCTATTTTTGGCGGCGAAGGATCCGGCGAAGGATATCAAATTGTACCTCAACTCTCCGGGCGGATCGGTTACTGCCGGCTTCGCCATCTATGACACCATGCGTTACGTGAAGTCTGACGTCGCCACGATCTGCATTGGCCAGGCAGCGAGCATGGCGGCGCTCCTCCTCGCCGCTGGAACTAAAGGGAAACGCTCAGCCCTACCTAACTCACGTATTCTCATTCATCAGGCCTTCGGCGGGGCTCAGGGACCGGCAACCGATGTCAAGATTCAGACCGATGAACTACTCCGTCTGCACGATCAGATCATCGGCGCTTTCGCGGAGCATACTGGCCAGACTGTGAAGAAGATCCGTAAAGACACCGATCGCGATTTCTATATGTCCCCTGAAGAGGCACTCGCCTATGGCCTGATCGATCGGATCATCACCCCGAAAGACTAAAGAGAGAGCTTTACCGAGAAACTGGCAAAACCATCCTCATCGAGTTTGAGCACAGTATTAAGTGTGAGATCGTTAAGCTTGGCTTCGGCGGCCAGGGTGAGATCGTAGTCGCCCAAAGAGAATACGGTTTCTACAGGACTGAACGTTCCCTTCCAGGTGAGGTCAAAATCTCCCATCTCCAGCTTTATCGTTGAAACGAGCTTAGTCACTTCGATCCCTCTCTCAAGGAACGTGTGATAGCAGGCGACCTTGAGCGAGAGGTCATCAATGATATCGCCGTCTACGGTCAGCGTACCCTTCTCTGGGTAAAGGAGCGAAAGGGTGGGTTTGAAGATCAGCACCTCCTTTACCGACCAGTCTTCACCATTGTGGTCCAAAGTGGTCTTTCCCTCATAAAGCGTTCCCTTCTTCCAGATACCCTGCAGGCTGATGCTGTCAACTTCGCGATCGAGTGTGAGCTTTGCGCGCAGGTATTCTTCTCTGTAAACAAGATCGAGCGAGGCGGGAAGGTGCGCAAGGGTGAATTCGTCGAGGTCAAGTGATACCTAGTAAAGATAAAGATCATCCTTGTGCTTGAAGTATGTCTCGAGATCGAGGTAGGCTTCAAAGAGAGGGAAGTCGTATTCTTTCAGCTTGATGGATTTTACCTTCTCCTCATCGAACAAGACCTCGGCTCGACCATCGATGTCCTTAGGTAACTCTGTCTCCCAAACGACCTTAAAGGAGGAAAATCCGTTCTCATCGCCCTTCTAAGTGAAATCAAGATCGGATTTGTCAGCGCTTAAGGAGAGGACAAGTGATGTATCAAACTCGATTTTATTCTGCTTTGGTGTTGTCTTGGCCCAGAAATCTTTAGTCAAAGAGAGCTCCGCCGTGCCGGCAAGAGCAATTGCCGCGTAAAGCAGGATAAATACCCCGATGAACCTGCTAAACATGTTCATACCTCTTGTTATCCTACGCTTTTAGACATCTCCTGACAAAAAGTTCCTGATAAAAGAGGTGAGCAGTGAGTGACGAGTCTATTCATGGAAAGATCGAGGGAGGACGCTCCCGATTCATCCACCCTGTTGTCGGGTTAAATAAGCAGGTTAATCCGGGGGAGATTTCGAACCTGATTGAGGAACCACATAAAGCAAATTCGCAATGCGTCGAAGGTAGTCCTTATCAAAGACACTAAGCTACTTGTGATCTGAAAGCGTGATGATGAGGGCACGTTCTACTTTCTTCTCGGCGACGGGTAGCATTCCGGAGAGACGTTACCTGAGGCACTCAAACGAGAGTGTCTGAAGGAGATCGGAGTAAGGGTGGAGGTGGGAGAGCTCCTGTTTGTGCGGGAGTACATCAGCGCCCACCACGAGTTTGCCGAGTACAAAGCCGATGTTCACTACACGCCAATCATGAAACCTCGGCATTGCGGCTAAGGGAATACTGAGGAGTTGGCGATCTTTTCAGGATGGTAGGGTACTACTATTCGATGACAATACACGTATCCCCGTCGCAGACAACAGCCTCATTTGTAATTTGCTGGTAAGCGGGGAGCAGACGAACGTTGCCAAACGCGTAGTCGATAGCGAATTTAACTATGACATCATCACCGGACGCCGAGGTGGAGATGCTCCCGGTGACTGTTAAGTTGGTCTCGAGCAGCTGAAGGGACAGTGACTGAGACGTGAAAACTTCGAGCATCCCACCGAAGCGCGTTCTGCTCAATATTCTGGCTCTACGTAGCTCTACTACGGCTTCGACCCACGTGGCCAATCGAGATGCTTCCCCGTTTGAACCCGTTGACACAAACTCGAACCCAGCGGTTGCCAAGAGCGGCGGAAGGTACTCCTGGAAGGGAGCAATCGTTGCGTAAGGTGAAAGAAGGATCGTGTGATTCCTAAGAGTAGACGCCGCTGGATTTTCAACTACGCTGGCTTCTGCCCTTACCCCCGTTAAGAAGGCGAACAGTCCTACTGTGAGAGGCAGTGGCGGGGGTGCTGCCCGAGCCAAGATAACACTGGAGATCCTTCCTGAAGATGTGTCAAAGCTAGCCTCTATCCCGATGCTCATCCATTTGCGCGAGAGGAAGGCCGAAGATCTGAAACCTGCGTGCAGGGGCGTTGACAGCGAGACTTCGGTGGATGCCCCAAGCGATATATCACTAAAGCCCATTGCCGCTTCTATTCTCATATTTATGCCGGCGATGGGAAGCACGTACGCGTTAGCCATGACTCTACCTGCGAAGTCAGGATTGGATTCATAGCTGGCTAGAACGTGACAAGTAAACGCTACGGCAAGAAAAATCGTCGCCAAGACCTTGATTGCGTAATGCATAGGTTCCGTCTGTTTTGAAAGCACCTTGTATAGTCCTCCGTGAGCACAGACTACATCCTGCGCTGTAATAAGCCAAGCACAATTGTCCATGATTGTGACTGGCCATAAAGCACTACGGCCAGTTTCCTGTTGAGGTTCCTGCCGCAACCCAGGGGACGGCAGAGTATGCGAGTGTCGACTTATAACCCGCTTTCGGTAGCCGGCGAGGAGTTGCTTGACGTCCCTGTCCCTGCTGTCTTAGGTTGTGTGACGTCTTTGAGCTCGATCGGAGCTTGAATGAGAAACGTTTTAATGGTGCCCCAAGGCAACTCTCACAGAAATCTCTGAACGGCTCATGCAACCACACAATGATCGAGGGGTCCACACCCAGCTAGGTAATGGCATTCTCTACCCCTATTGCTGGCGAGCTCACAACGCTACCCAACCCTCGAGCGTAAGCTGTAGGCTTGGCATACCGTCCTTTGTGATTGTTAGGACTAGTCCTGGTGCCGCCTTTAACCAGAACAAAAGCCCCACTTCAATTGAGGCTTTCACGCCGATACTGGCTTGTGTATCAGTGCCGAGGGAAGCAAAGTCAAAGAAGCCTCCAAGGAAAAAATCTTCAAAAAAGAGACTTGGATTCCAGGTACCTTTTCGAACTTCGATTACTGGTCTAACGCACTCGGCCTTGCAAACAAACCCATCGTTTCCCACGAGGGGTTCATCGTACCCCCTGACGGCGGCAAAAGAGTCTCCGGATGTGGAAGAGCCGTGGAACATCATAACTTCCAATGAAGAAGTCCCCTGGTAAGCCATTTGATCGATGCGGAGGGTACTTGAGATCGCGTACGAGTCTGACGCTATCAGTGCTCCAGGCTCTGTATCTTCGACTGATATCCCCAGCCGGATATTTCCATTGACGAATCCCAGGCATCCCTCGACTGACATACCTGCGGCGAGCAACCAGTCTTCCGATTGATTCATTGACAAGAAGAACGAAACATCGAGTTTGGTGAGACCTTGCTGCATCTGTCTGACTACAGGGTATTTCAAAACAGCGTGAAAGGCACGGTCATCTCCAAAGTTAAACTCGGATTGCACCTCTAAGGGAGAGCAGAGGCGGGTGTTGAGCTGGCCCTGTAACGCGGGCTTACTCTCTCGGAATGACCAGTTGGCAAGGAACCAATATGATACCAGTTCCAAAACATCACTTCCCACACCAAGGAACGCTAGCGATAATCCTTTTCCCGGTAGCCAGGTGATGAGGGGGATATGCGCCGTTGGGATTAGTGTCTGCAGCCATGCTCCTGATAACGCAGTAGCCTTGTCTATTGATGCTTCACAAGGACTGCTTTGAGAAGACTGGGTTTGTGATGGGACCTCGAAGTACTCCCAGGAAGGTTCACCGGAGTAGATGGCGTATCCTTCTACGTTCAGCCCCACGAAGAACAAGCGATCCCTGTTGCAGTAGTACGTAGGCTCTACGGCATATCCTAAGACGGCGGACTTGTCAATGGCTCTAGTCGACAAGTCGTATCGATAGATTTCGTAGGAACCGTTGTAAGTGGCAGTGAACAGCAGGTAATCATCGCAGAGGCTTATGTACCCCTCGAACCAAGGTGACGATACGAGCGGTTGCCATTCACCTGAAGAAAGCTCAACCGAGTAGATGTCGCAGTTTTTTCCTTGTTCCTTTGCCACCACGATCAGTTCATTGCGGTTGTAAACAAGTTCGCTGATTCGAAGGTTTGTCGAAAAGAGAAGCCATACGGAATCGTTACTTGGGTCATACAGCCAGACCTCTGAGCCGAAGCAATTACACCTGTCAATGGCATATATCAGTGAACCATCCGGCAAGACATCGAACGTGCCGATCCTTCCCTCGATGAGAATCTTGTCTGTACCAGCTCTCAGATCTACAGCGTGCAAGACCGATACCACTCCAAACCCGCGTTCAGTGAGATTGGCGAACCCCCGTCTCATCTCACGGACCTGGTAGTATAGTCTATCCTCGCATACACGAAGAGGTCCGGTGAAAGCAGATGTTGTTGACGCCACCACTCGATTCTGCTTGGTTGAGAGGTTGTGCTTGACAACTTGGGCTATCGTCCACGTCTGAAGAGGAGCGACCTTGAATGAGAGAGTTCGCTGGTAGAAGAGCATATCCCCGCTCACAACGGGTTTCCGAGCAAGTTCACCAATTGAGGAGATCCTGAGGGGCTGGTGGACTGGTTGTTCTGCTGATTTAAATTCCACCCTCCAGTCATCCCAGAGTGCGGGGAATGGTTTGCCAAAGGTTTCTCGGGCAGCCCTATCCATGCCCAGGGCAGGAACTGCAGGGGAGATGTAGGAACTGATACGTGCGCCAAAGAAGTTAAGAAACTGGCGTAGCGAAGATTCTCCATACTCAGTGACCAGGTATCTGAAGAACTCTGCACCATAGATATAGATGCCAGCAGGACCTGGAAAACCTGTAGGGGAATAGGTTGCTTCAGAGAGCGATGGAAAGGCGTCGCCATTCTGTCGTGTGTCCACATAGGCACGGAACATGCCATCATTGAGGCGGCCTTCGAAAGGCGAAGATGTTGATTCGCTCAAGACCGCGAAGCCTTCTATTAGCCAGCCTGGCGTGTAGATCTGAGGTAAGAGCGGAAATCCTGCAATCGTTGCAAACTGCTCCGGTGTCCCTCCACAGTGTCGAAGGTGCAGTTGGTGAGTCAGCTCGTGAACTGTGACTAACCGCCACCAATCCTCGCATGGAGGATATAGACTTCCCTCTTGCGGAACGTAAGTGGAGATGTGAATGTTCTGGAAAGCGATGTCAGCAAAGCCGGAACTGCGCATCCCCAGATCCTCGAGAACAACAGGGATGTGGCTAAGGTGGCCTCCTGTAAGGCGCTCAACCGCAGGGTAGGAGAGTTCAAGGGTATTGAGTAGCTCCTGGGCCTCCCTATCGCGGCCTTCCGGGCAGTAGAGGTCGAAGGTCTCAGAGGAAAGCAAGTCCCAGTCTCTTAGACGAGCAACTCCGCATCCGACAAGCGCTGCCACAAGTATCCCTATTATGGCGACTAGCTTACCATCCAAGTGATGATCTCCATAGATAACCGCTCCTCGTTGTTATCTACTAAGACATATTCTGTAATAGGTTGGAGTTCATTTTACCAATCCTGTTCTAGCCTTCCGGCACAAAGAGGAGCTAATGTCCTTCGGGTTCTGCCACCCATGACAAAGGCTGGCCTCGCCTTTTGACACCTCTGTTTATCCGCATTTTCCCCCGCAACCGAACAGCTTTGCTGCAACGATCACGGCCATCAAAAATAGGACAATCCAGGAAAGGTCAACTGCCATAGCACACCTCCTTTCCACAGCTTGCACGCCATCAAATCAACGATTTATTTAAGAGCACGGTTCGTCAAGCATCATACAGAAAAAACCGTGCGTAGTCTAATGAAAGGGACAGAAGAGAGCAAGCAGAGGGTTATTGCCCCACTTT
>JAUWYG010000066.1 GCA_030615945.1 Candidatus Bipolaricaulota bacterium
CTCGTCGAAAGCGGATCCGAAGAGTCGACGAACTAAAGCCATTACCGCTCTTCGCCCAGTAGAGAAAAGAGGCTCCTCACGGTTAAGCCAAGGTAACGTAGAGAAAGACTCAAGAGATGGGGCTCTCGCAGAGACGCAGAGAGTGAAAATCTATAATTCTTGGCGATCTTAGTGCCTTGGCGAGAGAAAGGCTTCAGCCTCTCGCAGAGCCGCAGAGAACGCAGAGAGTGAAAAACTATAATCCTTGGCGATCTTAGCGCCTTGGCGAGAGAAAGGAAATACGGCTTCTCACGGTGATGCCGTCTTGGGTTTTATGGCAGGAGTGTATCGGGAGGAGTGCCTACAACACCCCTTACCTTGCCTGGAACGTGAGGAACCTCTTTAAGAAAGGAGCGCTACCATCCGTGCGACAAGCTCTGAATTATTAGGATGGAAAAGCCAGGTGTAGATCTCTTACCGGCGATGTTGATGGAGCGATCAAAAGGCCTTACACTTCGGCAAGATCTAAAGCGGACCGAAGATCACGCACTCCTTGAGGCCCGTTCTATTAAGAGAAGATGAACACGCTACTAATTATTGGAATTCTGATCACCGCTGGTTTCACCTTCGGCGAGCTCGTCGAGAAGCTCGGATTACCTCGCGTGACGGGATACATCCTTGCCGGTGTTCTTCTCAATCCAGGCATTTTCCACTTCATACCACTAGAGTTTGTAGAGGCCACGGAGCCCGTTACCAACGTGGCACTCGCTATCCTGACGTTCGCGGTAGGAGGCACCCTGGCCGTGGCGCCTTTGCGGGAACTAGGAAAAGGGATCGCCTTCATCGCTTTGGGTGAGGCCGAACTGGCAGCGTTGGCTGTCACCATAGGGACGTTGGCCACCATGCCATTTCTCATCCACCTTGAGGGGGCAACTTTTATCGCCACCTATCTTCCGTTTGCCCTCCTGCTGGGGGCGCTCGCCTCACCGACCGATCCCTCGGCAACCCTCGCCGTCATTCACCAGTACAAGGCAAAGGGACCTGTCGCGTTTAGCATTATGGGCGTCGCTGCCCTTGACGACGCGCTTGGGATCATCAACTTCAGTCTCGCTGTGGCCCTGGCAACAATCCTCACCGGCCATACAGCACTTTATACCTCATCTTTTCTTGCCCCTTTCCTTAGTATCGGTGGGGCAGTCCTGCTGGGGGTGCTATTTGGCCTTGCTTTTCACTTTGTCTCTCGGCACCTCTACGGGGAGTCTGAGGGGCTGCTCATCGTCCTGATCCTGGCTATCCTTACCCTGTGCTACGGGATTGCCACTCTACTTAACCTAGATCGGCTTCTTGCTACCATGATCGTAGGAATCACCGTGGTAAACTTTGGTCATGAACGGGATAGAATCTTCCGCTTGATCGAGAACTACGCGGAGCCACTCGTGTTCGTCCTCTTCTTTACTATCAGCGGGATGCTCCTTGATTTTCAGATACTGCTGAAGTATCTGCCATTGGTCCTCCTATTCGCCGCCTTCCGTTCATTTGGAAAGCTCGGGGGGGCTTATGCCGGTGCCTCTCTCGCTCGATGCTCGCAGTCGGTAAAGCGCTACACCGGATGGGGGCTGATCCCCCAGGGGGGGATCGTCATCGGTCTCGCCCTTGTCATGAAGCAGAACCCTGCGCTCGCTTCAATCAGCGACATTCTGCTGAGCGTGATCATCGGGGCAACGGTTATCCATGAACTGATCGGTCCGCTCACCTCCAAGATGGCACTACAGAATGCAGGTGAGCTCTTAAAACCGTCTTCGCGCAAACACACGTCTTAATTCACATTCTCTCTAGCATGTCGGGGTTGATATTCGCTCCTATCTTCACCCGCTTTTCCCTTTAAGCCGCGATTGGCTATACTAACCGCGTTGGAGGACTAAAAGATGGCAATACGCCAGCGAGGCCTTATCCTTGGGATCCTTCTCTTTTTCTCTCTTACCGCCCTTTCGGACGGCCTCCCCCTTCCCAATCCAGAGGAGATACCCCACTATGAGATCGCCCTTGACGTCGACTTCGCAGGAGGGACATTCAGCGGGGTAGAAAGGATAAAATTTGTCAACGCTACGGGAGAAAAGCTCGATGAAGTCTTCTTTCGGCTCTACCCAAACGCTTCCGCGCTCTACGGGGACGGTCTTCTCAGCGTGGAGGAGGTTCTCGTAGAGGGTGATGTGGTCGAGACTTCGACTTCTATGGGTGAGACCATTCTGATGGTCGCCCTTCCTTCTCCCCTGGAAGATGCGGAAACCATATCTCTTGAGCTGCGGTTTAACGGTCGCCCCGCGGTGTGGGGCTCCCCCGGGGGAACATCGTCGCACGTCGGCTACGGAATTTACGCCGCCTCCGGGCGGACGATGACCCTGGCCTCGTTCTACCCCATCCTCGCTGTCTACGACGAGGAGGGGTGGAACATCGATCCAGTTTATGAGATCGGCGATCCCGTCTTTAGCACAATCGCCACATACTCGGTGAGCGTAACCACCGAACCCGGCCTTGCCGTCCTCACCTCGGGGAGGCTCATGAATCAAGAATTAAATGGGGAACGGTGCTCTTACCAATTTGCGGGGGAAGGGATGCGTGACTTTATCATCACCTTGGGCGAAGGGTACACGCAGTGCATCGAGCATGTCGGTGCGGTCGCATTAAGGACAAGCTTCTTCCCAGAACACGCCCAGGCGGGGCAGATCGCGATGACCCACGCCAAGGCAGCGATTACCCTCTATGAGCAGCTCTTCGGACCCTTCGCCTACGACGAGCTCGACCTGGTTGAGGTCCCACTTGAGCGGGCCGTAGGGGTTGAGTACCCTGGGTTAATCCTTATCGCTGAGGGATACAGCAACAACCCTCACGATCGCTTCTTCGACATCATCGTCTCACACGAGGCCGCCCATCAGTGGTTTTACGCCGTGGTGGGAAACGACGTGATCGAGGAACCGTGGCTCGATGAAGCTTTTGCCACCTTCGCCTCCCTCCTTTTCCTTGAGGAAACCTATGGGGTCAAAGTCGCCCGCACGACAATCGCAGACTGGCAAGCTTCATACCGATCCACCTGCGCCCGTCATCCAGAGCTCTCCGTTACAAGTCCACTCTATCGATTCCCCGACTCAGCCACCTACAACGCGTTCGTCTACTATGGTGGTGCACTCTTCCTCGATGAGGTACGAAGGACCATCGGCGATACCGCCTTCTTTGCTGCCCTCTCCGCATACTACCACGATTTAGCCTTCCAGGTCGCTTGCGCCTTTGACCTCCTCTGGCATCTTGAAGAGGCCTGTGCATGCGACCTTTCTGAGGTTTTCTCAAGCTACCTCAACCCGCAGGAGAAAAACTGAAGCTAAATCGCCTCAACGACCCTGATCTTTTAGAGAAACTTTTAACCAACATCTGGTGTATATTTAGACGATTCACAAATATTAAGGGAGGCGTCCAATGATCAATCGATTTAAGGTAACAGGTGTCCTTGCTGCTCTCCTGGTAGGTACTTTCCTTGGGGGAGCAAACGTGTTTTGTGACGAGGCAAAGCTAGTTCAAACTTCCTACTACTTAATCTCAATCGGAGGGATTAAGACCCCGCTTGCCTCACTGATTCAAACCGCCAAAGAGAACGGGTTCACCATCATCGTCCGCAGTGGCGAGGAGGTAACCTCCTACAAAGGAAGCGAACTCACGCAGGAACCAGAAGCGGTCCTTCTTGAAGCAGATTCCCTCCTCTACGTCGACGATGGTTTCCTCCTCCTGCGCGTGAATGGGGACGACCTTGACTACACAGTGCGCCCTGGTGATGGGGGCTACACGTTGATCATCTTCCCGCACCGAGACCTCCCGCAGGGAGAGACCATCTTCTCCTTACTAGGTACCCTGCAAAAATTAGGGGTGATCGGAGCAGAAGTTACGATGGAAGGGTTCAGATCATTCGAGAAGGACGCAGAGAAAGGCCCGGAACCCCCCGCCGAAGCCGCTATCGACTCTGACCTCTACGGTCTAACCGTGGCTGCGGACTGGTTCTCCTTTGCCTCCTCTATTGGCCTCACCCGAGTGGGGCTACGGGTAGAGGTGGTGGCAGAGAAACTCCCCGGCGGAGCGATCCCCGAGGAGTTTCAACCCTACATCCTCCCTGGAAGCGAGACCGACCAGCTTGCCAAGCTCCTTCTCCCTATTCATCGCCTGGTAGATCTGGCGCGATCGAGCTCAATCGGCTACGTCAGGCCGCCCTACCAACCTCAGCCGCTAGGTACCTGAACAAGGGGGAAAAACCATGAAACGTATCGCCCTGGTGGCATTCCTCCTCGGCCTGCTCTCGCTTGGTGTTTCCGCCCAATCGACGCTTAACGTGGGGATTGATCAAACAACACGTGCGGAGTGGAACGAGGTTATCAACAGGTTTCAAGACGAAACAGGGGTCAGGGTCAAGCTCCATCCCTATCCTAAAGCCAGCATAACCCAACAGATCGTGCGGCAAGGAACCAGTAGATCCGGCAAGCTGAATCTAGTGATGGTCCACAAGGAGTGGGGGCCAAACCTCCTGCGCTACCTTGCGAATCTAAGCGCCTATGAGAAGCGCTTCCTGGAAGAAGAGGTCTCGGCTGCCTATGTGGGAGGCACTCTTGCCGGTATATGGATTCCGTTTGCCCCGGACTGGTTCCTCGCTGTCCTCTCTTGGCCCGATGACCCCAACACCGCAGTGGCGTTCTTGGAAGCCGTAGGGAAAAGCTCACGTAAAGAGATCAAGATAGCGAGTCCCGAAGCGACGATCGCCTCCTTCCGCACGACCAAGATTGCCCGTTCGGACCATAACCCAAAGATCGACGGCTCTCTTGAGGTCCTCCTTGGTGCGGCGCAGGCGTCGGCCGGGGCACTAGCTACAGATTTCATGGCCAAACTTCCATCAACGGCGCGAGCAGCGCTCAGTGGGTTGGCCAGTCTTTACGGCATTCCATTCTCGTCCTCTACCTCTGCGGTAACTGTGGTCCTTGAGCCCCTGGGAGGACGGGCCAGCGCTGCCAGCGTTGCCGCTCTCTCCGCCCTTGGAGTGAGCAGAACCGCGATCAAGACCTCCACCAGCTTGATCAAGGTTAGTGTGCCCCTCTCCCTGCTTGAGGTCATCGCCACGCAATTGGGCGGGATCACCTTCATCCGCCCACCCTACATCCCGTACAGATTGGATATAACGGGCCAAGGAGTGGCAGCGGTCGGGGCGGACGCCTTCCACAGCGCTGGAATCACCGGAAACGGGGTGAAGGTGGCGATCATCGACCTCGGTTTTGCCGGGCTTTCCCAAGCGCAGGCACGCGGCGACGTACCCTACTCCGTGCATCAACACGACCTGACCGGGACCGGACTCACCACCGGACACACCCATGGGACCGCTGTTGCAGAAATCTTGCACGAGATCGCCCCTGATGCGCAGCTTCACCTGATCAAGATTGCAGACGAGGTCGATCTCGACCTCGCCGTCACCTACTGCCTGAACAATGGCATCGATGTCATCAACCACTCCCTTGGCTGGTACAACACCAATTTCTACGATGGAACCGGAACGATCGCCGATATCGCAAAGCGGGCGATCGCCGGGGGCGCCATGTGGGTGAACGCCGCCGGAAACGAAGCGGAAAGCCACTGGGAAGGGACATTTACCGACAACAATTTCGACAGTTTCAACGATCAATCTCTCGCTTTTCATGCCTCAAGTGGCTCGCAGATGATCCTGTACATGACCTGGAATGACTGGCCACGCGCATCGAGCGACTACGACCTCTACCTCTATGACCCCGCGAGCACTCTGGTTGCCTCCTCGACCAAACACCAAACTGGAACCGAGGAACCGACCGAGTCGATCATCGCTACAGCTACATCGAGCGGGACCTATACCGTAAGGATCAAGGGATCCGGTTCAAAAAAGATCGAGATCTACAATCTGTACCAGAATCTCTCACCCACGATCGCTTCAAGCTCGATCCTCGCTCCGGCGAACGTGGCCCAGGTAGTAACTGTGGGAGCAATCGACTATAGGCACTACACCACAGGGCCGCAGGAGTCGTACAGCTCGCAAGGTCCAACAAACGATGGGCGAGCAAAGCCCGACCTGTGTGCCCCGGATAACGTCTCCACGGGAACGAGTCCCTACACGAGTTTCGCTGGAACTTCAGGGGCAGCCCCGCACGCCGCTGGAGCGGCTGCTCTACTGCTTGCGCAAGAGCCCTCGCTCACAGAGTCTGCCCTACGAGCCAGGCTCCTCTCACAGACCGTGGCGATGGGAAGCGTCTATGTTTACGGAAAGGGACGCCTGATTCTCTCTTTGCCCTCAGCGCCCAACCAGGCTCCTGTTGCTTCCTTCACCTACTCCCCGCCTTCCCCACTTGTGGGATCTCCTGTGAGGTTCGACGGATCGACCTCGAGTGACCCCGATGGCACGATCGTTTCCTACAACTGGAGCTTTGGCGACGGTGCAAGTGGTACAGGGACCATAGTGCAACATACATACGCTTCTGTTGGAACATATACGGCACGCCTTAGCGTCACCGACAACGATGGAGCGACGGACTCGACCACCCGTCAGATCACGGTCGGACAGACGATGACCCCACTCTCAATCCAACTCTCCCTCCCCAAGGGTAGCTATAAGGTGGGTGAGCCGATCGTTTTAAACTACACAACAAACCGCGAAGCCTACGTCTACATCTGCGATGCGGACGCAAGCGGAAGGGTAAGCCTCATCTTTCCCAACTTCCGCGAACCGAACAACCGGCTCCCCGCTGGGACGCATTCTCTGCCGGGTGCAGGCTACACCCTATGGGTGAGCGAGCCGGCGGGGAGTGAGACCCTGTACGCCTTTGCTGCAACGAGTCGGCTTCCTAACTTCCCGACCAGTTTCGGAACTACTTTTAAAATCCTAAGCTACAATCCATCCTCGTTTAAAAATGGGGTCAGGCAAACGATGCAGTCCCAGCTCCCACCTGGAAACTGGGCTGAAGATACCTTAAGCTTCACTGTCGTCTCAACAGCACCGGCCAGCGGAACCCTGTTGGTAAGCTCCTCTCCGCAAGGAGCAAGTATCGCCATCGATGGTGTCCCCTCTGGGACGACGCCGGCGCAGTTTTTGCTACCTGCAGGGACACATGCAGTGACCCTATCTCTCCCCGGTTACCGGACAACGACAATACAGGTGACAGTTATAGCAGGACAGACCACGAACCGGCACGTTCCTCTTACCCCGCTAGCAGCGAATCAGCCGCCGGTGGCGAACTTCACGATCTCGCCGTCAAACCCGTCGGTCGGACAGACGGTCTTCTTCAACGCCTCTCCCTCTTACGACCCCGACGGATCGATCGTCTCCTACGTCTGGAACCTCGGCGATGGGAACAGCGCCTGGGGGCCGTATGTCTCGCACACGTACATGGCTGGCATGACCTACCTCGTGCAATTGACGGTCACCGATGATAAGGGGGCAAGTCAAGCTGCAACGCGGTCGCTCCCAGTAGCATCTGTGATCCCTTACTACCCGCCTCCCTGGGGCGGCATTCCCGGTGGGCCGCCGATGGGCGGAATTCCAGGGATCTTCGTATGGGGCACTAACACGTGGCATATCACAGTAAGCGCTGGGGCCACCTGGACCAGCGCCCATAGCTATAAATTGGAACTTCGCACCGACGGCTCGTTTGAGAACGTCAACCAGACGATAAGCGGTGGAGTTGCCCCTATGGGAATCGTCCCCACCCCCACCGAGGGCGGCAGGACCCTAACCTTCCAGTCAAGCTTAAGCAGTGGGAGTATTGACTACACCTTCACCGTCTCTTCTGCGAAGAGCATCTGGATGAGCCTGAAGCTTGACATCGACGGGGATGGAGACCTGGAGGAGTCGTCAACCTTCATCTACCTGCGCTACCGCATGGTCCACCCGTTGACCGCC
>JAUWYG010000140.1 GCA_030615945.1 Candidatus Bipolaricaulota bacterium
CGAAGATGCCGGAGTTGGCTGTGTCGAATGAGGAAACCCAGGCCCTTGCCAAGGGCACGGAGTAGTTCTGGTGCTAATCTAACCCACTGTAGAACGCTCGTCTTACGTCTCTTCCGTTTCTCCTTCCTCTTTCGGTGTCTCCTTGGCCCGCGGAGGTGCAGGAGCAGGTAGCGCACCTCTATCGACCGGCCGTCAGGTCCCCAAACGACCTTGATCCACACGCGCTGGTGCAGAGCCAGAACGAGCAACAAGAACAAAATCCCCAGAACAACTCCCGCGATCATCTCCCTCATTTTACACCATGCCCATTGCGCTGAATGGTACACGGGAGATACCGTCCTTTGGACACCATGCAACAAAAGGTTCCTCCTGTTGCCACAGGGCAGATTTGAAATAGAAGCGAAAGTGAAGAGGCAGAGCGGAATGGCAAGTAGCTTTAGCTAGTTGGGACTTAGTAGTAGTACCAGATGCTCTCGTACGCTTTTGTGTCCTCTCCAAGTTGCTCCATACGGGCCAGGTAATGCGTGATCGCTGTATCAACATAAGGCCAGGGCTTCACAGGTGCAATTCCCTTTTCCCAGGGATGGAACAAGTAGACACGTCGCCCACTACGCTTTATCCCGATCAGCTCACGGTCCTGTGATCCCCTCAGGTGATGCTTGCCAAGCCTGGGAACGTTGAAGACTGGTTCATCAGTGCGGAACAATCCCGGAAGAAGACGTGCCTCTTCTTTTCTCTCTTGGAGAATCCTCGCAATTGGAACTAGGTATGCAGAGTGCTCCTTCTTGCCCTTTGGGTAGAACGTGTAGTACGGGTCAATGCCAACTTGCATCAAGGCGACCCGAGTTGCCACTGATTGGAACCGACGACTGGTATGTACCGTGAAGACCTGTTGGTTATAGACGGAGATTCTGTGCTTTCGTAGACGATGCACTGCTGCGGCGAGTTCAGGAGTAACCTCCGCCGAGCTTTCTACGTGGGTGACCACGGAAACATTCCGACGGCCCGGCTCGATGTACCGCCCAATAAGGGCGGCAAAACGATCGGTGATGCGCATAGGCATCGTAACCAGGATTCGAGTGCCAAGGCGGATACTCGTCAGATGTGACATGGCAGCGAGCCTCTTCAGCAAGTACTCGAGTTGCTCATCGGAGAGGATAAAAGGGTCACCACCAGTAACCAAGACTTCCATGAGGAATGGATGGGAAGCTACCCAGTCTAAGGCCGCGTCTATTTCAGGTTTGCTTGGGATCATATCCGAAAGGACTGGATTCCTGATCTCCCAATTGCGCTGGCAGTACACACAGATCTGCGGACACGTATCCACGGGTTTCACAATGGCGATCGTTGCGTAGCGCCGCGTTACAAGATCAATCGGGGATGTGTCGTGTTCCCCCATGAAGTCGAAACACTCTTCCCGATCCCTGCGGTGCTCAATCATCTGTCGGACCGTGTCGATAGGGGGAATCACTTGGGAGCGGACCTGACTATCGTTTAATCGATCCGCGCTCTCGAAGTTGAAGAGAGATAGGTAGTATAGTGTGACAGCCCACGGGATTCCATGCTTGACGGCCAACTCAACGGATTCATTCTCCTCCGGGGAAAGCGGAACCAACGCACGCAATGCTTTCACACCAGCCTCTCCTCGCAGGATGTGTGCCAATTGCCATTTGGAGTTCCTCCAGTCGCGCCCTGATCCTCCGAAATAAGCCAGGATCTTCTCGCGATTTGCCATTTGACGGGCTACTGCTGCCGGTTCCAAACCCGATTCAAAGCGTCCTATCTGTTCTTGCACTGCTGAAGCTATACCGTCGAGGTAGCGAGAGCGCGCCCGTCCAGCAGCTCGCCCTTCCAATTCGATGTACTCATTCGCCTGCAATCCTAGTTCGCGTAGACGCGGTCCAATCCACCCCTCTCCGATGCCAGACCGCCCGTTAATTGCTCTAGATAGATGAGCAAACTCGTCGATGAACCCCGTGCCTACGTGCGCTTGCGCTGCGCCAGATTTTGCAAGCCGCCAAAGAAGCCGCAGTGTACTGAATCCTGCAAGCTCCTCATTTCTTGGGGAGATAAGGTCTTTGAAGACGCCAATCGCCTCCAGTGCCTTTGAAATCTCGATGTCAGAAAGGTCGAGATCGCCCGCGCGATATTCCCATTCACGCTCCTCCAGATACGCTGCAAGGGGCTCTCGTCCCTCTTCAAACGTCTCGCATCTGGTTAATATTTCGTATACCCGCCCATCCTCCGCCCAAAGGCGGGCCTCTGTTTCCTCTGTCGTTCGGTGAGGTGTGCGAAGATAGCTAGTATCCATGATGATCCCTCCGTGTTCCTCCAGTATTCACCGGCCCTCCTCGCTACAGGGAGATGCCACCCCAGCACACTTAGGGGCCAGTGCTCTAGGAAAGCGGTTCTCCTCGATTAGCTCATTTAGAGACAGGGTCTCTGTAGCACAGAACAGACGGTCTTCTATGGCGGGAATAGTCTCCAGTGAGACAAGAAGATCTTTTCTTCCATTGTTTATTATACCGAGTGTACAGACGAAGCTCAAAAACAACGGCCTACCTATCAAGAACACAGCTAGAAGGTTTCCGCTGGGGTGCACGTTGCAGGGAACTCCAGCATCGCTGCTTGACGCAACACAAGATACGCTCTTGTTGTGTAAGTCCTAAAGTGAACCAGCTCCCTCACTCTTAACCTCGCGAGATCGTTCCCCGAACAGATAACTTTCACCTGGCTTCTTATCTCACAGGGTGAAAGAGCCGCTCATTCAGCTTCTTAGAAGTGAGGCTTGCAGAGAATCTCCTTAATCCTAAGGTCGAAGAAATCGACAAGGTTCACAGGACGAAGCACAACTGCGGTATCGGCACCCCTTCCGCTTCCAGCAATGCAAATCACGTCTTCATCAGTTCGCGCTAAGCCCGCATCGGCAGCCATGAGAGCCATTTCACAGACTACCTTCATTCCTTCCCCAAAAATGCGCAGCGTGTTTGTAACTAGCTCTTCAAACAGGTGCGTATCCCACTTCTTCCTTACGGCCCCGCT
>JAUWYG010000150.1 GCA_030615945.1 Candidatus Bipolaricaulota bacterium
AACCACCATTGTCTTCATCTTGTTCGCTCGGCAGACGGGATAACGATCGATCAGCAGGCTCTTCTCGAATCAATCGACGAACGCACTGCACTTGTCACCCTTTCCCACGTCACGTTCAAGAGTAGCTTTCTCCATGACGCATCTTCAGTGACGGAGCGAGCGCACCAAGCGGGAGCATTGGTCCTTTGGGATCTGAGCCACTCGGTCGGCGTGGTTCCGGTAGAACTCGACCATTGGGGCGCGGATCTGGCAGTCGGATGTACATACAAGTACCTCAATGGTGGACCTGGTGCTCCTGCCTTCCTGTACGTACGTCATGACCTCCAGGATAAGGCCCCATCTCCTATTTGGGGCTGGTTTGGTCACCGCACTCCGTTTGCCTTCGACCTCGATTATGATCCCCCCCCGGCGATCACACGCTTCTTGGTTGGCACACCGCCGATTCTTTCACTTCTGGCAATGGAAGCGGCTCTCGAACCGTTGCTTAAGGCAGGGATTGCGCGCGTTCACGAAAAAGCGATGCGGCTGACATCCTATTTGGTCGACCTTACAGATGCCGTGCTGTCACCGCTTGGATTTGAGTTGGCCTCCCCGCGTGATCCGGCCAGGCGAGGCGCACACGTGAGCCTTCGCCATGAGAATGCGTACCAGATCAACAGGGCGCTGATTGAGGAGATGAGCGTCTTGCCCGATTTCCGAGAACCGGACAACATCCGGCTTGGCTTATCTCCACTATATACGTCTTACACAGACATATGGACAGCAATTGATCGCATTCGACAAGTTGTTGCAGAGAAACGGTTCGAGCGGTATTCCGACGAGCGCCTCCCGGTCAGCTAAGGAGGGCCACCTAAAGGCACCTATGGGGGCTAGGGGATTCCAACCCGCTCGTTCTGTGTTCTTTCCGAGACAACGTCTACAAGACCGACTCCTACGCAACACAAGATCGCTTTCGTTGCAAAACCATATCTAGAGGCTCACCCAACACCGGTGGGATTGTGTTCAGTCTCTCACGGCTGCTTCTCCAGGACCACAACAGCCAACAACGACTTCCTCATCCGCAGCTGGATGAGTTTATTTAGACTTCTCAAACAGCCACCGCCAAGCGCTTGAAATTGCATACCAACCCAGGATAATTAAGAAGGAGATACTTATGAAGATTCTCCTCATTCAGCCAGCGGTGACAAAGGAGTTTGTCTGGGCAGAGAGCAGCCATAGACACTTACAACCGCTCGCGCCAGCCGTCCTCGCGGGTCTTACTCCTGAGAAGCACTCCGTATCTTTCATCGACGACCGGCTAGAGGAAATACCGTACCATTCCGAGCCTGACTTGGTGGGTATCTCAACCATGACAGCCACAGCAAGACGAGCTTACTCCATTGCTGACCGATTTCGGGAGAAGGGGGTACCGGTTATCTTGGGCGGACACCACCCGACAGTTATGGCGGAGGAGGCCGCGCAACATGCTCACTCTGTCGTCATTGGTGAAGCTGAGGAGATTTGGGAACAAATCCTCGATGACTATGAAAGAGGCAGGCCTGACCAGTATTACAAAGCAAGAAACAAGCCTGATTTATCCAACGTGAAGCCGCCCCAACGCGGGATATTCAAAGAGAAGAACTACCTCCCAATTGAGATGGTGGAGACAACCCGTGGCTGTCCCCACCACTGCGACTTCTGTTCAGTAAGCGCCTTCTTCGGTCCGGGCTACCGCCACAAGCCTGTTGAGAACGTTGTAGAGGAGGTAAGAGGACTGCAGCATAATCTCATCTTTTTCATCGATGACAACAACGTAGGTGATCCTGAGTATGCAAAGAGGTTATTCCGAGCGTTAGCTCCGCTCAAGATACGCTGGTTCGGTCAGGCAAGCCTCTTGATGGCAAGGGACGAAGAACTTCTTGAGTTAATGAGGAAGAGTGGCTGTGTTGGCAACCTGATTGGTATTGAGTCGCTGAGCAAAGAAAACTTGGCCGAAGTTGGCAAATCCTGGAATATGGAGTTGCCCTACGAGGAGGCAATTAAACGGATTCATGCCCACGGTTTAGCTATCTATGCTTCGTTCGTCTTGGGGCTTGGGGAAGACGATGTGGCCGGGCTCAAGAGGATTCTTGACTTTTCAATCGAGTCACGCTTCATGGCCGCCAGTTTCGTAATGCTCTCGCCCAACCCTGGCACGAGGACCTACAACAAGCTTAGAGATGAAGGCCGGCTGCTCAAAGAACGCCCGTGGTTGGAACCGGAGTATGACACAGCTCGGTTTCGGCCACGCAATTTCTCTCCCCTCGAGCTTGCCAGAATAAGTGCCGAGATGAGCCGGAAGTTTTTTGGACTCCGGTCGATCATCCGTAGAGCGCTTAATTGGCGTGCCAATATGGGTTCTCCATTTGAAGTCTTTCTGTACTGGGCAATGAACATAGCACTACGCAAAGAATTCAAAAGGAGGTACAAAGAGTTTTGGAGACATCATGACCGGGCTCCTGTATAGCGATATTCCTGCATCCTCTACCTTGAAGCAAAGTAACGAACTTGTTCGCTCCACTTGCACTCAGCCAGAATCCTTCCAGGAGAGACTTCACGCACGTTGCAGGTGTTCGTCCGGCATTTCTAA
>JAUWYG010000055.1 GCA_030615945.1 Candidatus Bipolaricaulota bacterium
CGATTTAGCGGTACACTCGATGTTGCCCCTCGCCTATCTTGAGAGCGGAGGCACCCTGAAGTATTAGGGTCAATTTCACGGCTCAATACCCGGCTCGCAGCTGCCCCTGTCAACGCTTCGCCCGTGCCCTTACGGGCACCGGCGCATGACTCGGGGGGTGTAGTAAGTCCCTCTTCTGCTACTACATCCCCCGAGGGGTCAGGGTGGATCGCTAATCCTTCCCTGTAGCGGACTTTCACCAACTACACACCTCCGGCTTTGACGGCGCTTTCCAAGACTTGACCCCCGGGACTCGCTGTCGGTTTTCCCTCGAACAAGACGAGATGAGATCTCGCGCTTGCCACACCGGCGAGGAGCTCACGACAGTTCCTCCCCTTCGCTGTGTCCAGCCCCCGGCTCTCCCTCCTCGAGGCGAATCGTATTCCTCGCTGCTAGGCCCTTGAGCGTGCTAGCGTGTGTGATCTCTCTGTCCGGAATCAGCAGGTAGGTCCAAGGCTTGTCGCTATGATCCGAGGCTCCAGCTTCGGGCGCTTCTCCTTCCCGATCCAGGTCAGCTCAAGCTTCGATCTTCGATCCATATCTCAATCCCCTTCAGAGGCTCCTTCGCCGGCTGGATATCATCCGGTGTACTCCAGCGGCTTCATTCTCGTCTTGTTGCAGGCGCAAGCGAAGTGATCTCCCTTTCGGCGCGATGGAATGTGTCCGCATTCCTTGCAGGCAATCGCACGAACCAAGGCAATCGTCGCCTTGCCAAACGCACGGACATCCTCATCCGAGATCTCGCCCCCGGCGAGGTTGAAGTGACATCCAACCTGGTTCCGGACAAACCAAAGCTGTCCCATCTCCTCGTAGAACGGAGCAATGATCTGCTCAAGTTCGGCATCCGAAGCCTCCTCCGCTTCCTCGGAAGTGTCATCTGAAGAGGGAGTTTCATCTCGCTCTATCGACAGGTTGCCAGCCAGCTTCCTACACGCGGACAGCAGCTCGCCCAGCGTCCACTCGCCCTCCTGAGTGCGCGGTAGCCGTCGGCGATAAAGCAGGGTCAGGTAGTCGAGAAGTGCTTCAAGGAGGATGCCTGCCTGCGATGCGACAGCCTGTCTCCTCAGAGGTTCCGTGTCCACCATTGCCTCTAACTCTTCGACGGCAAGCTTCGTGCTCGATAGGGTGATCCCCCGGGCAAGCGTCCAGCGATGTAGCTCAAGCAGCTGTGCTTTCAGTCCCGGGGCATGTGCCAGCCGATAGCGGTTGCGCCAGTTGCGATAGTGGGTTGTCACGATCACCTGCGCGAACTCCTCCGCGACATCTGAGATGAGGCACACAATCCGTGAAAGGTGCTGTGCATCAACGGAAGTGAAAACGTCGTCAATCAGAAGAACTGTGTGCTCCGGCGCACCACGCTTCGAGATGGCCAGCCACACACAGAATCCCAAGGTGTCGAGATGAGACTCGCTGTAGTAGCCTTGCGGCGGTACATCGCTCTCGTTGCCGAAGACTCCACCAAGCTTGACGGAGCCCCGACGGTCTTCGTGCATAGAGAGGTGCGGCGAGCCGAGATCCTCTTCAGGATGGATGCGAGCATACAGCGCTTTGCACTCCTCCCCGATGGAGTTCAGAACGGATTCCACAAAGTCCTTTCTTGTCTTCTCGACGACCTCAAGAGCCCGCTTTAGGTGCTGGGTGACCTCTTCGTGCCTGGCCGCCGCCTTCTCCGTGTTGAGAAGTTCGTCATACTGCAGACTGATGGCGTTGTGCTTCTCAAGATCTGCGGAGACGATGCTCAGACTACTGCTCAGCGGAGCGAGATTCCGACAGAGGGTCCGTCCATCCCGTATGGTCGATACCTGAAGAGTCTCCTCGTCCGTTTCAAGGGCTGCTCGAATGACATCAAGCTTCGCCTGCGAGTCACGATCCAGCTCGCGCAGTGCTGAGACCGAAGCTTCCACGAGCGACTGAAAGGAATCCCGAAGCGATGATCGAGCTTCGCTGGTGGACGATTCCGAGAGGGCGGCCTGCCTCTGCGCGCTTTCGCGGCGGCTGGCCAGCTGGACGTACTCATCCAATGTGCCAAGCCGGTCGACGATTGACTCGCGCAGCGCCTGTCCCTCAACCTGTTGCAGACATAGCGGACATTCGGAGATGGCTGCACCATCACCGACGAGAGCGCTGGCTTTCTGTAGAAGCTCGACAAGGCCAACTGCATCTGCACCCTGGACTGCGGGTGCCTTGCTCAGATCGTGCTGTACCCTGGCAAGTGTCCTGTCAGCAGAGCGCTTCTTCTTGACGGCTTTCGCGTACTGCCTTCTCCTGTTACTGACAACTGCCATTGCATCCAGTACGGCCTTCAGACTGGTCTTTTGTTGCGTCAGGTCAGCAATGTCCTCGCTAGCCTTTGCCTTCGCCCAAACCCGGGCATCCTCTTCCGGCGCTCCTTCAGCCAGCCAGTAGTTCTCGAGCGCGTTGGAGGCTTGCTCAACCCGTGCCGCGGCCCGGTCTAACGATCCCGCGGATGTCCGATGTGCGTCCCGGAGCTTGTTCTCGCAGCTCTCGTACTCCGATACATCGATGAACCGCCCAAGCGCCTTGTAGCGCTCTGCCGGCGTCGCCTCAACGATGTCGGGGATCTCCGCTCGGCGAAGAACTCGCACAATAGGCATGTCTCCTGTTCCGGAGACCGAAACCTGCCGATTCACAAGCTTCGCAGCCCGGCTTCCGCCGCCTTCCGTCTCAACTTCGACCTCAATGTCTGCGGGGTTCTGACCGATCGATGCAAGGAAGGGATGCCGCGGGCCATCCACGCTTCGATGTACGAGAGAGCCGAAGGTGCGATTGACCACGAAGTCGATGGCATCCACTAGGCTTGACTTCCCACAGCCGCTCTCGCCGAAAAGGACAACAAGGGGCATCGCCGTATCGAACTCAATTTCCATGGGCTGAGTGGCTCCCCGAAACGAGCGAAGCTTCAGACACTTGATCGCTCTACTCATCAGTGGGACCCTCATCATCGTCTGCTGCCAGGTCTACCCAAAGGAGCCAGTCATCCACCGAGGCTGCCCCTTGCGCAAGAGCCTTGGTGACTGCTTGTCTGTGTTCCTCACGCAGGAGTTCCTTGCTGAGCAGTGCACGCACTGCCCTCTCCGCAAGCTCTTCACTTGGGCTCTTCGGTTCCTTTTCAGTGCACAACTTCCTCACCCCGTACCATCATTTGACATGCCATCGAACTGCGAAGACCAGGGCAATGGTATGCTCCATCTTTAGTTGGCTCTCCATCCCTTGAATGAGTTCATCTCGTTGAGCATCGATCCGATCCTGCTCATTATACAGAGATCGTCGTTTCTGAGCTCTTCTACGCTCCAGATCGCGAACGTGCTTCTGGGCTTGCAGCTTTTCGGAGAGCTGCAACGATAGGCGCGCATTGCGTTGTGCCTCGCGAATCTCCCTGTCCAATTCCTTCAACTCGCGCTCCAGGCCTTGCTTGAGATCGTCCGCCCAGCGATCGAGCTTGACCACTTCCTCGTCGAAGAAGAGGGCATTCCTGCGTTCAGTCTCTCGCAGCACCTCGTCAGTGAGGTTCTCACGGATCGCACGAAGCTCGGTGCGCGGAGGTTCAGCTCCATCTCGACCCACAGCTGCCAGGACAGAGAACAGCTGATCGCAGACCTCACTGGGCACGCTTTCGCCTGCATCCGTCATTCCGCTAAGTAGCAGGTACTCAGCGGTCGCCAGCGATCGGACAGTGAGCTTGGCGACCTCGAGCCACCCGGATTGGCCGACCAGAGGCTCAACGGAGCTTAGCAGTCCGGCATGTCCGGAGTAGTCGAACTCGAGATGGGCGGCCGGGAGTGACCGAGCCTTTGCCTGTTGAAGTACCTCTTGGGCGAGTTGATGATCCAGCCGATAGAAGGTGTAGTCGTGCTCTTCGGCCTCCTTCCAGTCAAGGTGAAACGTCCTTACGCCATCCAGGACGAAGGAAGGTTCTGTCTCATCGAACTGCGCTCTCCCATCCAGTTCGTATCGAGTCAAAGACAGGAGCCAGCGTTGCCGATCGTTCAGGCTTTCCACGGCTCGATCGTGGCTCACCTGCAGCCGGCGACTCACGTACTCGTCGAAGCTCTCGAGCAATGCTTGGCGAGTGTCCTCAAGGCGGTTCTGTATCTCCTCCTCAAGCTCTTCCTGCAGCGCGTTGAACGCCTGACCGATCTCCCCGGTCGTGCGGCACGTCTGGTAGATCTCGGCAACTCTTCTCTCGAAGTCCACGCCTGACTCCAATGCACCAAGGACATCATCACTAGCGCCAAACACCCCGTCGAACAGGTGAAACTTCTCGCTCAACAACTGATACACACGCTGATCGGCGGCATTGGAGCGATTGACGAAGTTCGTGACAACGACATCGTGCTTCTGCCCATATCGGTGACACCGACCGATGCGCTGTTCGATCCGCTGTGGATTCCAGGGTAGATCGTAGTTCACAACGAGCGAGCAGAACTGCAGGTTGACGCCCTCGCCAGCGGCTTCCGTTCCGATGAGGATCGTTCCCGAGTTCTTGAAGTGCTCGATGATCGCTGTCTTCGAGTTGACCGCTCGTGAGCCGGTAATCATGGAGCTTCCTTCATGCCGACGCAGCCAAAGGTCGTAGATCCTTCGCGATTCCGGATCGGAGTTGGTCCCGCTGATCGTGATCACTTGACCTTCGTAGCCGTTGCGGCTGAGGAGGTCGAAAAGGTACTTCTGGGTCCGCCGGGACTCAGTGAAGATCAGCGCCTTGCGCGCTGCACCCAAGCTGTCGGCCTTGTCAAGCGCAGCCCTGAGGGCAGGAATCAGCGCTTCACCTTTGGCGTTCTTGGTGATCGATTCGGCGAGTGCCGCGTACGAGCGCAGTTCCTTGAGTTCGTCCACAAGACTGGCGGGGGCAGTAGTCTTCTCTGCGATCTGTGCCGGCTGATCTCCCTCGTCGGCCGGTGAGTCAGGCAGTTCTTCCGCCCACTCATCGCGAAGCTCATCCAGGGTATCGAAGTCGTCTGGATCGAGGAGCTCGCCGTCCGCCATGCCCTCCAGACGATCTGCGAGCCGCCTCAGAGTCCCAGCGATGGCGAATGTGGAGGAGGCAAGAAGCTTGCGCAAGACCAGGGTGATCAGCGCCCTGTTGCTCGTCGGGATTGCGAAGAGAACCTCCCGCTGCAGGTAGACAGACACGAGATCGTAGAGTTCTTGCTCCTCAGGTGTCGGGGTAAAGTCTTGGGTAATGGCGATCCTGGCCGTGAAGGGGATGTACTCAACGACTTGTCTCCGCAGGGTCCGAGTGCAGACAGCGGACAGGCGATCACGGAGATCCTGATTTCGGTCCTCTTCGGACATGAGAAGTCGCGTGAATTGATCTCTGAAGCTGTCAACGCCGCCGAAGACGTGCTCATCAATGACGCTGACAAGACCGTAGAGTTCCATCAGCGAGTTCTGGAGGGGGGTTGCGGTGAGCAGGAGCTTGGGAGCTGATTCAGTGGCCTTCTTGATGCGCTTGGACATCACCGTGGAAGGCTTGTAGATATTCCGCAGTCTGTGCGCCTCATCGATGACGACGAGGTCCCAGTTTACTGCCTGGATGTCCTCCTGCTTCGCGGATGCGAAATGGTACGAACAGACAACCAGTCGGCCGTCCTGGAGAAACGGATTCGCTGAGCCTGAATCCTTCGCGGCCGCATACGCCTTGGACTCGAGGATCGCAGCAGGGATGAAGAACTTCGATTCGAGCTCCTGGACCCATTGCTTGCGCAGGCTCGCAGGGACGATGAGAAGCATGCGTCGTCTTCGTTCGGCCCATCGTTGGGCGATCACAAGACCTGCCTCGATGGTCTTCCCGAGGCCCACTTCGTCAGCAAGGATGACCCCACGTGAGAGGGGAGAGCGCAGTGCGAAGAGGGCGGCCTCGACTTGATGGGGATTCAGATCTAGACGTGAGTTCGAGATGGAGCGAGCAAGGGACTCGACCTCATCATCAGGGCGATCAAGAGTCAGAAGCTCCGCCCAATACCGGCTGTGATACGGCGTCGACATACCGCTTCCTCCTTGCGTTTCCCTGCGTAGGATTCAGGATCCAAGGTGCAAGGATGTGATTTGCCTATCGCATCTTGCTTCTATCGTAGTTTCGCGTTTGTTCCCTTTCAAGTACTAGGCAGTAAGTGCGGGAAGGTTTGTCAGAGGCAGGCAATTCTATCTCTGTTTTCAATCTAACTGCTACCGGGAGCTGCTCAATCGCTAATAGGTTCGCAAACTACTGCGCTCAAGGTTCCTGGCATTGCGTGTCACGCATCCGCTAGCAGTCAGGGTGACCGATCACAGAGTTCAAAAGTAGTCCACTAAGGGGTGGGGGACTCGCCCAGCAGCAAGAGAAGTTTTGAAAACAGATCCTCCGGCCACATGTCTAGATCCCATGGCAGCCGTTCCTGCAGGGTCCCCAGATCAATTGGTATATTACTTAAGGAGTGCATTGTAGAGGTGGCTTCAAAGCGCATGGTTCCTGATACGTCGAGTTGCATCGTGTACGGATCATCCGACGGCACGAAACTACCACTTGCTGATCCGTACACAGTGCCTGCAACTTCAATCCTTGCATCTGTCAAGAGGATCATCATGTAGAAGGTTCCTGTACCCTCTCCTGTAGCTTCGGTGGCCAGGAGATAATCCCCGCTATCGACAGTAAGGCCCCCTCGGATTTCAACTTCTTCTCCATTGCCCAACGTGCCCGCTGTAGTAAAGATCGTCCACATCACACCGGTGAGGGTCGCGGTATCTCCCTCTCCGAACCCATTGATCTCCCCGCATGTGGCGAAAGGAATTGCCTCATCCTCGATCGTCAGGCTCCCTGAGAGAGCGAAATCGCCGTGAATCTCTGTTGTGACACTCGTTCCAGCAAACCAGAGAATTGCCGTTTCGGTGACATCCCCGCAATAGACTTGAGACGAGGGCGTTTGGGGCTCGTCCGCCATGGCTGCAAGAGTCAAAACCATCACCAGCAATAGACTGCAAATTAGCACTTTGCCCATCAGCATCCTCCTTTAGTGCTATCAATATAGCACAAAAAGAAGCAGTCTCCTGCCATTGAAAGAGCTGCTACAGTTGATAGGCTCTTGTGGCAAGAGTTTCTCGGCACCCATAGCTACTTTAGGGAACATAACCACCTCTCACCCCTCTTGACGATCTCATGCAATACAATAGCGCTTGTGTTCCGAGGCGAAGCCACACCCATGGCGAACCGGCTGAGAGAATTGATCCCAGCTGCAACAAGAATACAATGATTGCGTGCGCGTGTATCGCGCAAAGCTTGAAACCTTGCAGTCAAGGAGGACAACAGCTGATGAAAGGCAAACCCGTGATCCCCCCTGTGTATCTGTCGGCCACGTACGAGTTTGAAAGCACCGACGAGCTTATCGATGTTGTTCAACACCACAGTGGGTTCATTTATTCGCGCTGGGACAATCCAACGGTCCGAGAGACCGAAAAGGCGCTTGCAGCTATGGAAGGTTATGATGAGGCGATCGCATTCGGTTCGGGCATGGCAGCAATTACTACCTCGATTTTGGCGTTCCTCGATAGAGACAGCCGTGTCATTACCGTGCGCGAGACGTACGGGGGGACATTCGAGTTTGTTCACAAGTTTCTCCCGCGGCTGGGCATTGAGGTAATTGACCTTGGCTGCGACGAAGTGGACGGTTTCCACGCCGAAATTGAGAAGGGACTCACGCTCCTTTATCTTGAGACGCCAACCAATCCGCTGCTTCGGATAATCGACGTGAAGCCGCTGGCAGAGCTCGCGCATGCGAAGGGTGCTGTGGTCGTGCTGGATTCAACGTTCGCGTCGCCCGTGAACCAACGGCCAGTCGAGCTAGGGGTTGACATCGTCATTCACAGCGCCACGAAGTACCTGGGTGGCCATCATGACATCACAGCTGGATTTGCTTGCTGTAATAAGGAGGACAGCAAGAGGATCTGGGAGTATCGCAAGGTGATGGGTGGTGTCCTGGACCCCATGACAGCGTTTCTAGCGCTGCGAGGCATGAAGACACTCGAATTGCGTGTCAAACGACAGAACGAGACGGCCATGGAGGTCGCTCAGTTCCTCGCGACTCACGAAAAAGTCAGAATCGTTCATTATCCAGGCCTGTCGACGCACCCGGATCACCCCATTGCCAAGCGCCAGATGAAGGGTTCCGGAGGCATACTGAGCTTTGAGATTGAGGCCGATTTCGAAGGGACTAAACGCTTCGTGGACACCTTGAAAGCAATTAAGCTCGCCACGAGCCTTGGCGGAGTGACCAGTCTCGCAACGCAGCCCGTCACAAACACGCATGCCGCGCTATCGCCCGATGAACGACAAAAGGCGGGCATCAGCGATAGCCTGGTAAGAATCTCCATCGGGCTTGAAGATGCAGGGGCCCTGATCGATGATATCGATCAAGCGTTCGCTGCGGTATGAGGGTAGCTCACAGCGTCGATCCGTATGGGCGGGGCTTTTCGTACTGTCATGACTTATGCCACAAAGACGACCTTGTGTTGAATCGTTCCCCGACCGTGGGCCTGCTTTGGCAGCAACTGTGGTATATCCTTATTGTCTTTGCACAGGGGTAAGAGGTGTACATGGAGAACACGCAACTTGATCCGCGATTTATGTATGCCCAACGCCTGGATGCGAAGGATGATCTGGCTTCTTTCCGTAACGCCTTCCTCTTCGCTGAGTCAGACTTGATCTATATGGATGGCAATTCGCTCGGGCGTTTGCCTCGCCGAGTGATAGACCGAGTGCAGAGGGCGGTGGAGTTGGGATGGGGACGAGACCTCATCCGGGGGTGGAACACCGACTGGTACGAAGCCCCAATCCGGGTAGGAGAGAAGATTGCCCAGCTCGTTGGAGCATCCCCGGGGCAGGTGATAGTGAGCGACTCGACTTCAGTCAACCTATTCAAACTAGTGATGGCCGCTTTGGCGATGCGTCAGGAGCGCAACGTTATTGTCACAGATGACTTGAACTTCCCGTCCGACCTCTATGTCCTGCAGGGATGCATTGGTGTGTTGGGGAACCACCATTGTCTTCATCTTGTTCGCTCGGCAGACGGGATAACGATCGATCAGCAGGCTCTTCTCGAATCAATCGACGAACGCACTGCACTTGTCACCCTTTCCCACGTCACGTTCAAGAGTAGCTTTCTCCATGACGCA
>JAUWYG010000046.1 GCA_030615945.1 Candidatus Bipolaricaulota bacterium
CCATCAGTAACCTCCTTGCATCGATACAGTTTTCATGCCTCGCTTATCTAAAGAGGCGCCTCACCCTCAAGCACAATCTCGGTCACAACCCGTCGGGTGTAGACCAAGAACTTATCTTCTTCCTCGACGATCTGCGTTTCGAAGCCATCGGTCTTATAAGCGCCGGCCTTGGCCTCTGCCTCGGCGCGTGAAGCATACTCCGCGCCGTCCCACATGTACTTGTCCCCTTCTATCCACAGCGCCTCGGGAACCGCCATCACCGTTCACCCCCTCACGTTGCGTAGGGGCTGGGCCCTAGCTCTCTCACCGTCTCCACCATCTCGGTCATCACCTGAGCGAAGCGTGGCCCCTCGGAGGCGGAGATCCACTCCAGCCGGAAGCGCTCGGGCTCCAGGCCGAAGTCCTCAAGCAAAAGCTCGATGGCCTCGGCCCGTTTCTCGGCCTTCAGGTTTCCCTCCAGGTAGTGGCAGTCGCCAGGGTGGCAGCCGCAGATCATCACCCCGTCGGCCCCTTTGGTCAGCGCTTCGATGACCATATTCGGGTGGACCATCCCCGAGCACATCACCCGGATGATCCGCACGTTAGGAGGGTACTGCAGACGGGAGGTTCCCGCTAAGTCAGCCCCAGCGTAGGAGCACCAGTTGCAGCAGAACGTCAGGATCTTCGGTTCGAATTCGTTCGTTTCATCCATTATCTACTCCACTTCCAGCGCTGCATCCACCATGGCGTTGATCTGCTCCGGTTTGAAGTGCCATACGAAGATTCCCTGCTTGGGACAGGTGGCCATGCAGACTCCGCAGCCCTTGCACAGGGCAGGATTGTTCTGCACCGTCTTTTTGATCTGGTCACCGCGGACGTACTCGATGAGGGTCAACGCGTTGTACGGACACGGATCGATACAGTAGGCGCAGCCATCGCAATTGGCATCGACCACCTCGCTGATCGAGGCCTCAAGTTCCAGCTCGTCCTTGGAGAGGAGCGTCGCCGCCCGTGCTGCCGCGCCCATGGCCTGAGCAACACTCTCCTCGACCAACTTGGGGGAATGAGCCATCCCGCACAGATACACCCCATCAGTGGCAAAGTCGATCGGCCGAAGCTTCATGTGCGCTTCGAGGAAGAAACCATCGGAGTTGAGCGGGACTTTCAGCATCTTGGCGAGCTCCTCGGCGTCTTCGGCGGGGAGCAGTGGCGGTGCGAGGACGAGGGCGTCGGCCTCGCACCGAAGCGGCTGCCCAAGTACCGGGTCGTTCACGGTGACGTACAACGTCCCGTCCTCAACCGCAACCTCGGGCTTTGCCTCCGGTTCGTAGCGGACGAAGCGAACCCTCTTCTCGCGCGCCTCGGTGTACATCGCCTCGTGATGACCATAGGTGCGGATGTCTCGGTAGATGATGGTGGCCTCGCCACGTGGATGCGTCTCTTTAAACTGCAGCGCGTTTTTGATCGCCTGCGTACAGCATACCCGGCTGCAGTACGGGTGCTCCTCATCCCGACTTCCCACGCATTGGATCATGATGATCCGCTCGCCAATCTCCTCGCCGGCGGCGAGTCTCTGCTCAAATTCTAGCTGGGTCATCACGCGCGGATCTTTCCTGTAAAGGTACTCGGTCGGGGTTCCTGGGACAGCGCCGATCGCCACGATCACCGCCCCGTGCTCGACGGTCTCCTCCGTGCCGTTTTTGGCGATCACCGAGGAAAAGTTACCCACCGAGCCTTCCACGGACTTTAACTCGGAGCCTAGGTGGACGTTGATCTTTGGGTGGTCCACGGTGCGGTTGACCGTCTCTTTAAGCCACTGCGCTGGCGAGTAGCCATTTTGAAGAAACCGAATGTCCCGCATCACTCCGCCCAGGGCCTCCTCCTTCTCCACGAGGTGGACTTGAAACCCCTGGTCGGCCAGATTGAGGGCCGCGGTCATGCCACTCATCCCCCCTCCGATCACCAACGCATCGTTGTTGATCGAGATCTTCCCTTTCTGCAGGGGTTCGAGCAGCCGCGCCTTGGCGACCGCCATGCGCACCAGATCTTTTGCCTTCACCGTAGCCGCTTCAGGCTCGTGCATGTGCACCCAGGAGCACTGGTCGCGGATGTTGGCCATCTCGAACAGATAGGGATTGAGGCCGGCCTCTCTCACCGTATCTCTAAACAACGGTTCGTGTGTGCGTGGCGTACAGGACGCCACGACCATCCGATTCAGATTGTGCTCCTTCATCAGCTCTCGCATCTTGGCCTGAGTATCACTAGAACAGGTGTAAAGATTGTCCTCCGCGTAAACCACGTCCGGGAGAGTCTTGGCGTACTCCACTACCGACGGCACATCGACCACCCCACCGATGTTCTTGCCGCAGTGGCAAACGAACACCCCGATGCGAGGAGGCTGCCCGCTGACGTCTTTTTCGGGCGGGTATTCACGCTCGACGATCTCCGTGCCACGACTCTCTGACAACAGTGCCATTACGTTTGCTGCTGCAGCACCGGCCTCCATCACAGTCTCCGGGATGTCCTTGGGTTCGGCAAATGGACCGCATACGTAAACTCCATCCCGCGAGGTCGATACGGGCGATGTTGGGGCGGTACGGGCAAACCCATTTTCATCTAGCGCAATCCCGAAACGATCTGCCAGCTCTTGAGCATCTTTTGGAGGCTGCAACCCCACGGAGAGGACGACCATGTCGAACTCTTCGGTCTGATGCGTGCCATCCTCGGCTTCATAGTGAATCTTTAAGTTCTGGGTGTCGGGCACCTCCTCCACGTGCGAAGGCCGACAGCGGACATACTGAACCCCAAGCTCCTTGGCCCGCTCGTAGTAGGCGTCGAATCCCTTGCCGTAGGCGCGCATGTCCATGTAAAAGATCGTGCATTCCAAGTCGGGTTCGTGTTCCTTGGCAATGATCGCCTCTTTGGTGGCGTACATGCAACAGACCGAAGAGCAGTAGTTGTGCTCGTAGTCCCTGGAGCCCACGCATTGGATGAAGGCGATGCGGTGTGGATGCTCGCCGTCTGATACCCGCAGAATCTGCCCTTCGTAAGGGCCGCTGGCCGACTGGAGGCGTTCAAATTGAAGACTTGTCAGAACATTCGGAGCCCAGGAATAGCCTAACTCGAGCTTCTGATTAGCGGCGAACAAACAGAAACCGGGGGAGAGGATCGCTGCCCCCACGTCGAGCTCGACGATCTCATCTTCTTGGGTGTAGTCGATGGCTTTCGCCGAACACGCACTCTCGCAGGCGCGGCAGGCGTCGAGGGACGCATCCTTGAGGAAGTGCATGCAGGTAGTCCGGTCAATCACGGGAAGCTTAGGGATCGCCTGCTGATACGGAATGTAAATGGAGGACCGCTGGACCAATCCGGCGTCGTAAGCGGAGGTCACAGGCCGGGGGGGACGGGAGGAGACCTCGCTGAGATCCACCGCACCAGTTGGACAGACGACCGCACACGCTCCGCAGGCCATACAGATCGGGGAGTGCTTATCGTACGCCGGCCCAACCTCGCGGGTGTTGCCGCGACCGCGGAAATCGACTGCCCCGGACTTCATCAGCTCAGAACAGACCCTGGTGCACAGCCCACAAAGGATGCAGTCTTCGTTCTTCTTCGGGAAACGCGTCTCGGTGACCCCGAGTTCGGCGGCGACCTCTTTGACCTTGTCCACGTTGGGACAGCGGGCAAGGAGAAGTTCGGCCATAATGCGGCGGGTCCTTAGCACCCGCTCGGTGTCCGTGCGGACGATCAGACCCTCCTGTACCGGATAGACGCACGATGCCTGGATATCCGTGCAGCCGTTCTGCTCCACCTCGACGAGACAAAGGCGACAGGCACCGTAGCCTCCCAGGGCCTTGTGATAACAGAGCGTGGGGATCTTGATCCCCAGCTCTTGGCAGGCTTCCAGAACCGAACTTCCTGGTTCCAGGGTAACCGGCTGATCGTCAATAGTTAGCGTAATCTCACTCATCGCTTCACAACTTCTCGTGTATCAAGTCGTGTGAGCTCGCCACCTTTCCTGTACTCATAGATAAAATCGACCTTGGGATTTCCTGCGATCAGCGTCTCTAAGGTGACACGAATGTCGCCCAGAGGCTTTCGATCCGGATGGCTGTAGCGAAAGGTTGCCTTGATCCTCGTGCCACCCCCAGGCATGGAGGATATCTCAAGCTCCCCGTTTGCTTCTTTTGTGGCTTGGGCCAATAACGCTAGGCCCATCCCGATCCTGCGTCCTGGTTTGGTGGTGAAGAAGGGCTGGGCCACGCGGCTTGCCATCTCTTGTTCCATTCCTTTTCCGTTGTCCTTGATCACCAACTCGAGCACATCCCTTTCCTCATCCTCCACCACCGAAATCTCGACCCGGGTTGCCTGCGCGCGGATCGAATTTTCCACAATATCTAAAATATGAAGCGACAAATCTTTCATTGGTGCATCAGGATCCTTCTTCCATCGATCTGCGTTAAGGCCATCCTTATCTCCGACACTGTTGGGGCTTCGATGAGAAAGCACGTGTATTCCGTACCGATCTCCGCGGGGCGGTGGGCATCCGAGGAACAGATCACCGGCCATTCCCCCCGAAGCGGCAGCGCATTCCATGAACTTACTTCCACCCCATCGAGGCCAAGCTCCTGTGGGATAAATCCAAGCTGACTGACCACGCTGAAGCTCGGACGATCCACGTGGGAGGCGATTGCGATGCCTCCGAACTCGTGAATGGTTCGCACGACCTCCTCAAGCGTTAGGTCGGTGGCGCCGATCAACAGCCTCCGGTTTTGGCCGATTACCTTGTCCTGTTTGTCCATCACCAGCTGCTCACCGAACGTGTCCGGGTCGTTCTCCCCGGCGAGATGTGCATAGACGAGGTTCTGAGCCGCGACAAGGCCACTGTCCGCCGGGAAGAGTCCCAGTACATGTGCCTCCTCGCGGGAGGTGATCTCCATCCCCCCGATCACAGCGAGTCCGACCTTCGCTGCAGCACCCCTGACCGCCACGACGTTCTCCGCGGAGTTGTGGTCACAGATCGCAATCACGTCCAATCCTCTCTCTTTCGCCTCCCTGACCACTCTAGAAGGGGCCATCTCCCTTTCGGCACAGGGTGACAAGCAAGTATGAATATGAAGATCCGCATGAAATACCCTCACGCCCTGATTCCAGACAATCCCAGTTTGTGCAATCGCCCGATCAGCTCAAAGGCCGGAAGTGGACTAACCAGAAGCGGCACATTCTCCTCTTTTGCCTTCTCGAGCGTGTCCACCTCGGGCTCACGTGCGTTAACCAGAACGATCCCCGCTAGCTCCTTCATACTCGCCACGGCAATGATATTCTGATGGGTCTGCAGGGTCACCCATAGGTCCCCTTCCTGAGCGTTCGCGATCACATCACTCAACAGATCACTTGCGTAGCCTCCATTTACTTCGTGCGAAAGCGATCCACCGCCTGCTCTCACCTCAAGCTGTAACCGTTGCATGATCTCGGATAACTTCACGTTTGCCCCCCCACGAAGATCTCGACTGCAAGGCGCGTTCCCACTCCAACCGTTGAATCAAGGCGCATTCGATCAGCACACGTTTTGATATTGTGCAGACCCATTCCAGCGCCGAACCCAAGCTCCCTCACCCAATCCGGGGCCGTGGAGAAGCCCGGACGCATGGCCTGGTCGACGTTTTCGATGCCAGGACCATCGTCTGTCACCTCGAGCCGGATTGAGTTAGATTCAATTATCGCTGTAATCAGGCCACCGTTTGTGAAAAACATGAGATTCATCTCCGCCTCATAGGTGGCAATGGCGGCCCGACGGACCGTCTGAGGGTTGATTCCCAGTCGCATGAGGGAGGTTTTCAGCCCACTGGCGCTGGCGCCTGCCCGGTCAAAACTCCCACCGGCCACGTCGTACTCAAAGATCAGTGAACTTCGGTCAGCAACGATGTCCTCGAAGATATGGCTTGACCTGGCGTGTCGTGTCTCCGCTTGGCGGTAGTCGACGTCCAACTTTTTGAGCAACCCTGCGATAGAGTCCCCCCTGGTAAGAATGCCGACCACCTCTTCCGTCCCACGTTTGAGGACCGGCAGACGGCCAAACCCGAGCCGCTCAAGCTTGTTGATGGCCTGGATGAGCGGCTCGTCGGCGCAGACGGCGATGACGTTTCTAGTCATCCGATCGGCGACGGCACAGCCTGGGCTACCCTCGCCTAACCACTTGATAAAATCCTCCACGCTGATGATGCCCACCAAGCGGCCGTTCTCGACCACAGGGGTGCCTGAGATGCGATTATCGCGCAGGATCTCGCGGAGCTTGCTCACCGGAGTCGAGGGCATTACGGTGACGACGTCCTTATGCATCACATCGCCTACCCGAAGTTCATAGATGAGTTCCTGAATCTTGGTGATTTCTAGCTCAGGCAATCGGCGATGCCTCCTTTTTTGTCCCAGCGGGAAGCCTCGCTGCGTACAGCCGACCGCAGGCCTCGTACATCAAAAGGGGAGTGGCGAACAAGGGTATGTCTTTGTCTTCTGCCAGTTTAACCGCTTCAGGTTCCGGTCGTTTGCCCCGAACAAAGCAGATAGCGACGAAGTCAAGCAACTCTGCTACCCGGATCACTTGGACGTTGGTCAGCCCAGTTAAAAGCAATGAATCAGGACCGCGAAAGGACAAGATATCGCTGATGAGGTCGCTTGCCTGGCATGAAGTGACCTCGCGAGTGGCGGAGGGGGTCCAATCGGCCTCCCAGGCTGACTCTGCCTCGAGAATCTTACAAACGTCCTTTAGTTTCATCGCACTGTAACTGCCTCGAACTTGCAAACCTCGTGACAGGCGCCACACTTGATGCACTTCTCCTGATCGATGGTCTGTGGTTGGCCCTTTTCCCCAGAAATCGCGCCTTGCGGACAATTCTTCACACAAAGCATGCACCCCTTGCATTTTTCCGGATCGATGGAGTAGGCGATGAGCGCTTTGCAAACCCCGGCCGGACAACGTTGTTCTTTAATGTGCGCCTCATACTCGTCTCTGAAGTATCGGAGTGTCGTCAGGACGGGATTGGGAGCCGTTCGTCCTAAGGCACACAACGAACCGTCCTTTACTGCCGGCGCAAGTTCCTCGAGAAGCTCGATGTCATCGTCTTTGCCTTGTCCGGCGCAGATATTCGTGAGGATCTGGTACATGGCCTGAAGCCCTTCGCGACATGCGTTACACCGCCCACAGGACTCGGAGGTGGTGAACTCGAGGAAATACTTGGCCATGTCCACCATGCAAGTTTCTTCGTCGACCACGATCATCCCGCCCGAGCCCATGATTGCCCCCGCTTCCTGCAGGCGGTCGTAGTCTACCGAAAGGTCGAGCAGGTCACTTGGGATGAATCCCCCAGATGGGCCTCCGGTTTGAACAGCCTTGAAGCTCTTCCTGTTCGGGATTCCCCCACCAATGTCGTACACGATCTGTCGCAGGGTAATCCCCATCGGCACTTCCACTAAACCGGCATTATTGATGTTGCCGGCCAGGGAGAACACCTTTGTCCCTTTGCTGGTGTCCGTTCCTATTTGCGAAAACCACTCCGCACCCCAATTGATGATGACCGGCACGTTCGCCCACGTCTCGACGTTGTTGATGTTGGTCGGTTTTCCCCAGAGGCCCGACTGAGCAGGAAAAGGCGGCCGCATCCGTGGCTCGGGCGGCTGTCCTTCTATGGAGGCGATCAATGACGTCTCTTCTCCGCAGACAAATGCGCCGGCGCCTTGGAAGACGTCAAGATCAAAGTCAAATCCCGTGCCAAAGATGTCTTTGCCTAACAGGCCATAGTCTCGGGCCTGCTCAACGGCTCGTTTCATCCGCTTGATGGCGAGGGGATACTCCGCTCTGACGTACATGTAGCCTTGCGTGCCGCCCATGGCGTACGCACCGATGGTCATCCCCTCAAGGACGGAGTGTGGGTCGGCTTCGAGGACGCTGCGGTCCATGAATGCTCCCGGGTCGCCCTCGTCCGCGTTACAGATGATGTACTTTGGGGTCTCGGGAGAGGCGCGGCAGAATTCCCATTTTTGCCCGGTAGGGAAGCCTGCTCCACCCCGACCACGGAGCCCGGATGCCTTGATCTCTGCGATGACCTTCTCGGGGGTCATTGAGGTCAGCGCCTTGGCCAACGCCCGATACCCATCCCGGGCGATATACTCCTCGATCTCGTCGGGATCGATCAGGCCTCGGTTCCTAAGTGCGATGAGACGTTGGTTCTTGAAAAAGGGTATGTCTCGAATATTTGGAATTGGGGCCTCTTCCCCGGGAGGCACGTACATCAGCGACTTCACCGGTCTTCCCTTTAGGAAATGCTCCTCCACGAGATGGGGAACGGCTTCCACGGTGAGTAGCTGATAAAAGATCCCCTCTGGCTGGACAACGAGAATTGGGCCCTTCACGCAGAGGCCGCTTGCCCCAGTAGGAACGACCCTAACGTCGTTCTCTAGGTGCTGTTTTTTGATCTCCTTTTCCAGCGCATCCTTGACCTGCAATGCACCATTGGAAATGCAATTGGTGCACGTACAGATCATGGCATTTGTGCGGTATACCATCGTTTGCCTCCCTACAGCATCCTTTCGCTACCTTGGGCTAGGGCGTACGCGGTCACGATCTCCCCGCCCATAATGTGTCGCGAGAAGATCTCTTTGACCTTGTCGGGCGTTAAGTCAACGTACTTGACGGGGGGCTGGTCGGGTGCTTCTATGGTCATCATCGGCTCGCGGCTGCACAGGCCAGCACAACTGGCGGCGGTCACCAGGACATCCTTAACATCATTTGCCTCTATTTCGTCCAGGAGCGCTTTCATGATGGCCCGTGCCCCGGCTGCGATACCGCAGGTACCCATATGCACCATAACCCGCACACGCCCTTCACCTTCGCGCAGGAGCATGGTCCGTTTTACCTTCTCTGCAATCTTGTCTAGATCTTGCGGTTTTAGCTTCGGCACGTTCCCTCCGATTTATTTCTATGCACTACAACCACCCGATTTTTCACTATGTGTAGGAGGCTAAGATATCCGGTATCTTGTCCTGGGCTAGGTATCCATAGATGTCATCGTTGACCGTCATCACGGGTGATTGGCCACAACAACCTAGACACGAGACGGTCTCCAGGCTGAATCTTAGATCCTCCGTCGTTCCGCCAACCTCGATGTTTAACTGCCGCTTCACGGCCTCGAGGATCCTTCTTCCGCCCTTGACGTAGCAAGCGGTGCCCAAGCAGACCCGAACCATCAACTCGCCCCGGGGTTCAAAGCTGAACATGTTGTAGAAGGTGGCGATGCGTAGAACCCGTGCAAGAGGAACGTCAAGAGCTTCGGAGACTTTGCTCACCGCAGCCGGTGGGAGCCAGTTGTAATGGGCGTTGATCCCTTGTAGGACCGGAAGCAGAGCACCTTTCTCACCCTCGTGCTCGCTCAGGATCCGATCGATTTCTGCTGTCTCATCTGGGGCAAGCTCGAGCAGCTCCGGTGTTAGGGGTTTGAGATAGGCATAATTCCGTACCAGGCAGCTCTCCATGCACTCTCCACAACCGGTGCACTTATCAGGGTCAACAGAGCGGGCTTTCTTTCTTACGCGAACCTTGAACGCTCCCGGCGTTCCGTCGATACTCTCCACCTCGGAGTAGGTGAGCTTCTCCACGTTGATGTGGTTGCCGCACTCCACCATTCGGGGAGCAAGTGTACACATCGCGCAATCGTTCGTGGGAAAGGTTTTATCGAGTTGGGACATGACCCCGCCGATGGCGGGGCTCTTTTCCACGAGGTAAACTTTGAATCCAGCGTTGGCCAGATCTAGGGAGGCCTGCATGCCGCCTATGCCTCCACCAACCACAAGCACTGCCCCGATCTTGCTGTTCGTCGCCTGTTCCTCGACCATAACCCTCTTTTCAGAGCAAGTGCCGTTCCCACCTGTCAGAGCACAAACAGGAACGGTACCAAGACTACCCTGATTCTAGCGGCCTTCGGCTCTTCCGTCAAGAGAACCGTTGCACGAGTTAGAAGCCATTCGCCGATCGGTAATCTGAAATGGTAGAAGCGGCCAAGTTCATGTGCAAAAAAGCGATTGTGCCTTAAGAATCGGACGATGCAATAAACTGCTATATGCCTTAGAAGTGCCGAGTTTGAAAGTCAGCTGCGCACCGTTTTGCGATTGAGGTAGGTGAGGAGCCCTAGCTCTCTGGGGGTGTTAAGGTTTACAAACGAGGAGAATTCCGGATCAAAATGTTTGA